>JAJYGW010000207.1 GCA_021790615.1 Actinomycetes bacterium
TGCGCGCGGAGAGGCATTCAAGCGGATCGACCGCCTGTAAGCCACCTCACCGCTGACGCGACACAGCCCCGGGCAACTGAACCGGGGCTGTGTCGCGCTACGAAACGATCGGTCTCAGCGCTTCTTCGCCGACCGAGCAGTGGCCTTCTTGGCGGGCGCCTTGGTAGCCGGGGCCTTCTTGGCGGGCGCCTTGGTAGCCGGGGCCTTCTTCACCGGGGCCTTGGCGGCCGCGACCCTCTTCATCGGGGCCTTCTTGGCAGGGGCCTTGGCTGCCGCCACCTTCTTGGCAGGGGCCTTGGCTGCCGCCACCTTCTTGGCAGGGGCCTTGGCTGCCGCCACCTTCTTGGCAGGGGCCTTGGCTGCCGCCGCCTTCTTGGCCGCCGGGGCGCTCGCCCCGGCCGCGTTCGGCTTCGGCAGCGCACCGCGAGAGTTCAGCTGGCTCTTCAGGGTCGCTCCCGGGGAGAAGGCCATCCCCTTCGAGGCCTTGATCCGGACTGCTGCGCCTGTCTGGGGGTTGCGACCAGTTCGAGCTGCCCGCTCGCGGAGCTTGAAGGTGCCAAAGCCCGTGATCCGTACCGCCTGTCCGCCGCGAACAGCAGACGTGATCTCGTAGAGAGTGTGCTCGATGGCCGCTTCGGCCTCGCGGCGACTCAGGCCCGACGACTCGCTCACCCGACCGATGAGCTCTGTTCTGTTCACCGTCACCTCCTGGTAGGACGCTTGAAGTTGTTCACATACAAGAGGAAATCCACAAGAAAATCAAGCATCCCCGCGCGAGGAAGCTCGGAGAGCCTTGAAATCGGGGGCCTTTCGGGGTGCACCGGGAGCTCTCGTCGCAATCGGCAGCGGAGGAGCGAGCCGGGACACTCCTTGTTTCACAAGGATGTCCTACTCAGTTCACCTGTCGCACGCGTCCCTGCCAGTACTGCTCGCGCAGCTTGAACTTCTGCAGCTTCCCGGTTGCCGTGCGCGGCAGCTCGTCACGGAACTCGACCGAAGTCGGGCACTTGAAGTGAGCGAGGACGCCGCGGCAGTGGGCGATGATCCCTTCCTCCGTCGCCTCTCCGTCGGGCCTCAGCACCACGAGGGCCTTCACCGTCTCCCCCCACTTGTCGTCCGGTACGCCGATGACCGCGACCTCCGCCACCGCCGGGTGCCGGTAGATGGCGTCCTCCACCTCGATGGAGGAGACGTTCTCGCCTCCGGTGATGATGACGTCCTTCTTCCGATCGGCGATCACGACGTACGCCCCGTCGAGGTAACCGCCGTCGCCGGTGCGGAACCAGCCGTCGACCAACACCTTGTCGCTCTCTTCCGGCTGCTGCCAGTAGCCGGCGAAGACGTGGTTGGACCTCGCGAGAACCTCGCCTTCCTCGTCGACGTCCATCCTCACGCCGATCGCCGGCACCCCGGCGCGCGACAGCCTGCGGGCTCGCTCTGCCGAGTCGAGTCCGTCGAACTCGAGCGGGGCACGGTTGATCGTGAGCAGTGGCGAAGTCTCGGTGAGACCGTAGATCTGGATGAACTCCCAGCCGAGCTCGGTCTCGATGCGCTCGATCACGCGGCTCGGCGGTGGCGCGCCGGCGACCACCATCCGCACGCAGCCACCGCCGGGCACCGGTTCTCCTCGCTCCCGCCGGGCTTCGGCCGCCGAGAGGATGGCGGCCATGACGGCCGGTGCCCCGCAGAGCAGTGTCACCCCCTCTGCATCGATCCGCCGCAGGATCTCCTCGCCGTCGATCTTGCGGACGACTACATGGCGTGCCCCCATCCCCGTGGCGGCATATGGCATTCCCCATCCGTTGCAGTGGAACATGGGAAGGGTGTGCATCAAGACGTCACGGTCGGTGACGGTCGTGTGCCATCCGAAGGCCATGGCGTTCAGCGTGCAGTTGCGGTGCGTGAGCTGGACGCCCTTCGGGCGTGCGGTGGTACCGGAGGTGTAGTTCACCGAGCAGGTGGCGTCCTCGTCGGGCTCCCAGCCTCTCGGGGTCCTGCCCGGTGCGATCTCGGCGAACAACTCGGCGTCCTGCACGCCGTCGAGGACGATGCGGTGCCGGGCGCCCACCTCTGCAAGCTGCTCGTCGACCTCGGGGTCGACGAGCAGCACCTCTGACCCGGAGTGCTCGACGATGTAGCGCACCTCGGAGGAGTTCAGGCGGAAGTTGACCGGGACGAGCGCCCGCCCCGAACCGCTCACGCCGAAGTAGGCGATCATGAACTTCGCCGCGTTCGGGCTGACGATCGCCACCCGTCCGCCGACGGGCACGCCGAGGTCGTCGAGAGCGGCCGCCAGGCCGCGTGACCGTGCGGAGAACTCGCGGTAGGTGACTCGTCCGAGCCCTCCCTCGGTTCCCGGTTCGTCCACGATCGCCAGGCGGTCGGGATAGACGAGCGAACCACGGTCGAGAAAGTCCGAGATCGTCAAGGGAACGAACATCACTCCTGCTTAGCACCCGTTGTCCCCGACTTCAGGGGCCCGCGCCTCGGTCTCCCGGTGAGGGTTTGGATAGGTTACGAAGCCGTGACACCACGGAGGCCCGCAGCACCCGAGCCCCGTGGGGCTCAGCGTCACCTCGAACCGGGAAGAGCCAGGACGCTCCTCGTGTGGCGGGCGATCCGCTGGCGGGCGGGCTCGTCGGCCATGTTCTTCGCCGTCGCCGTGGCGGCGATCATGGCCGCCACTGCCGGTCCGGTCTACCTGCGGGCGGCGGATCAGTCCCTCGTCGTCTCGACCCTCGAGCACGCCGGGGTGCTCGGCTCCGGCGTCACGCTCACGCCCGAGAACAACGGCATGCTGCCGCCGGCCGCGCTGGAGGCGGCGGCTGCGGCGGTTCCCGGCCGCAGCGGCGCCTCGCCGCGGGACCGCTTCTCGCCTGCCGTCACGACGGTCGACCTCGCCGGTCGCGTCTTCTCGCCGGTGTCGGGACTGGACGACATCATCCAACTCGTCTCGCGCACGGGAGCCTGCGCGCATCTGCGCCTTCAGGCTGGCCACTGCCCGCAGCGACCCGGCGAGGTCATGCTCTCCGCCAGGAGCGCGGCTGCCGTCCACGCAGGAGTCGGGAGCACCGTCGACATCGTCCCGCCCCACCGCGGCCGGGCCGTCGCCCTCGTCGTCTCGGGCCTCTTCGCCCCCGGCAGCCCGTCGGCGCCCGCCTGGTGGGGCCTCGACTACTTCCCCTTCGGCCAGACCCAGGGGCACACACCCCAGCTCGACGACGCCTTCGTCACCGAGCAGGGGGCGCTCTCGCTCACCTCACGCCTGCCGTCCTCGGACTGGCTCCAGCTGGCGCTTCGCCCCCGGCGGATCTCTGCCAGCGCAGTGCCGTCGGTTCTCGGCGGGCTCGCCGGATGGACCGAGACGCTCCAGACGAAGGACTCGATCCGCGTCGGCACGAACCTGCCGCGCGCTCTTGGCGCGGCCGAGAGCCAGGAGCACTTCGCCGAGACCATCGTCACGATGGTCTCGCTCGAGCTCGTCCTGCTCGCTCTCCTCGTCCTCTACGCGGTCGCCAGGGCGACGAGCGGACTGCGGGAGGCCGACGTCAGGGTGGCGGCCCTGCGGGGTCTCCCCCGCCGCCGCGTCGTGCGGCTCGCTCTGAGGGAGCCGGCCCTGCTGCTCGTCGCCGCCCTGCCGGTCGGCATCGGCCTCACCTATGCGCTGATGGCCGCCGTGGACCGCCATGTGCTCGGCGCGGCTGCCGGCAGCGGCCTCGACTCCCTCGCCCTCGAGGCCGCCCTGGCGGGATGCCTCGCAGGCATCGTCTCGGCCGCCCTCGGCTCGAGGGCGCTCCTCTCGGGTCAGGCTGCCGAGGAGCGCAGCGAGGCAGGCCGGCAGCGGAGGCTGCGCAATGCCGGCATCATCGACGCGCTCGGCGTGGCGCTGGCGGTGGCCGGCCTCGCCGAGCTGGTCGGCCAGAGCGGCCACCAACACCAGTCGGTCTCGCCCGTGGCGTACCTCGGCCCCGGGCTCCTGGCGCTCGGCGCCGGCGTTCTGGCCGCCCGCCTCGTTCCCCTCGGCTCCCGCCTGGCCGCGAACGCGCTCACCTGGTCGCGCCGCGGCGCCTCGATTCTCGCCAGCCGGAGTCTCGCCAGGCGAGAAGGTCTCGCCCGGCGGGTGCTCATCCCGACCATCGCCACCGGCCTCCTCGTATTCGCCGTGGCGGGTCTCACAGTCGCGAGCGCCAACCACGCCACCCAGGCGGAGTTCGCGGTAGGTGCTCCCGTCGTGCTCGACGTCCAGCCGGCCCCCGGTGTCAACCTCGTGACGGCCGTCCGCCACGCCGACCCGGGGGGCCACGAGGCCATGGCGGCCGCCGACATCTCGGCTCCTGACGGGCGGACGCTCGCCGTCGACGCCTCGCGCTTCGCAGCGGTGGCCTCGTGGCCCTCCGGGCTCACGGCTGCCTCCGCCGCCGAGGTGGCCCGCTCGCTCGTGGCGAAGGTGCCGCCGCCACGCATGATCCCGCCCGCCCGCAGCCTGGCGTTCTCGATCGACGTGCCACGTCGCCTGCAGCCGCTCCCCGATCTCCAGGTCGCGCTCTATGACGTCCGCAACGAGGGTCAGGTCGACCTCGACGTCGGTGGCCTCCGGCCGGGCCTGCACCGCTACCTCGTCCCCATCTCGGGCCTGTGCCCGTCTCAGTGCCGGCTCGACCAGCTCGTCATGAGCTGGACGGCGCCGACGCTGCGAGCGAGACCGGGGTCGGCGGCCGCCAAGCGGCTCCGCCTCGCCCGGGACTTCCCCTTCGTCCTCCGCTCGATCTCGGCCGTCGGGCCGGCGGGAGTGGCGCGCCCGGTGCGCGCCGAGCTGACGGCCTCGGGGACGTGGCAGGCAAACAGCGCCGCCTTGGTCTCGCCATCCCCCTCGGGCCTGTCGGTGCAGGCCGATCTTCTCAGCCCGAACGGTCAGGCCACCGTCTCCCCCTTCGACGTGCCCTCGGTCCTGCCGGCGGTCGCCACCCGGGCGCTCGTCAACCTCGACGCCTCGGCGAGCAGCCCCAACCAGGCCCTCGCCGTCGGGCTCGACCAGTCTCAGCTCACGATCGTGGCCCGCTCGATCGTGCCCGCCCTTCCCTCGGTCGGCGCCGACTCCTCGATGATCGACCTCGGCCTCGCCGAACGCGAGCAGGCCGGCCAGGCCCTCGGGGTCACCTGGCAGGTGTGGTGCCACCGGGCACCGAGCCCGGCCCTGTTGGGCCGCCTGCGCGCCGCAGGTGTCCGCCTCCTCTCCGCGCGGCGGGCGCGCACCGTGCTCACCGGTAT
>JAJYGW010000111.1 GCA_021790615.1 Actinomycetes bacterium
AGGAGCGTCACGCGCGTGTCGCTCCCGGGCGCCAGCTCGACCTCCCGGACGATGGGCTCGAGGGGGTGATCCCTCGGGCCGCCTCCCGCCGGGCTGATCGCGAACCGCACGGCGGCCCGGACGGCAGCACCGCTCCGGTTGGCGACGTCGACCGAGATGGTGAGCTGCGCGTGGCGACGGTCCTCGGAGACTTCCGAGGTGATCCTCGGCCTCGCCAGGCTCACCGCGCCCGTGCGCAGGATCCAGACGTCCCTCCAGATCCCCATGTTGTGGTCGGGGGGCCACACGTTCCAGTCGACCCAACCGATGGAGAGGTCCGTCTTCGGCGTACCGGGATGGACGAGGTAGGCGATCGCGTTGCGACCGGCCCGCACGAGCGGCGTGATGTCGAACGTGTTGGTCGTGTACGCACCCGAGATGACCGTTCGGTCGGCGACTTGAACCCCGTTCACGTACAGGTCGGCCGCGTGGATGATCCCGTCGGAGCGAACGAGCGTCCTCGCCCGGCCCGTGGCCGTGAACGTGGTGCGGAACCACCACGGCACCTCGAAGAGCCCCGGATCGACCTCGTCTCGCACTCGCGTCGACCACTCGACGGCGGAGAAGAGCCCGTTGTGCATGAGCGCCGCCATCACCGTCGAGCGCGGTGGCGCGTCGTGCCATCCGCTCGGCCGGAACCGCGGATCGGAGACGACCGACCCGTCCGGGCCGGCCTGAGCAGACGACCGGACCTGCCACGAGCGCACGCTGGCGGCGGTCGCGGCACCCGCCGCACGCGTCGGGAGATGGGCCATGCGCCAGCATCGCCGCACGCCGCACGCGAAATCAACAACTTTCTTTCCAACTGGCCCAGCGCAAGACTTCGGAGGGTGGCAGTTGTGTCGGACGTGCCCGTGACGCGGTCGTCCTTGAGACGTCTCGGCCTCGTCATCGGAGAGGCGCGTGCGGAGGCGCTCGAAGACGCGGCGCAGCGCGCACGGGCGGAGATGCAGGGCTCGACCCTCTGGAACGTGAGCTCCACGGCCGTCGGCGGCGGCGTGGCGGAGATGCTCCGGGTCCTCGTCGGATACATCCTCGATGCCGACATCGAGACCCGCTGGTGCGTCGTGAGCGGAGATGGCGACTTCTTCGCCACGACGAAGCGCATCCACAACCAGCTCCACGGTTACTCCTTCGGGGAGCACCTCTCCGAGAAGGACGTGACGACCTACCGCCGGATGACCGAGTCCTACGGCCGTGCACTCGCCGAGCGCGTGAAGCCGCACGACGTGGTCCTCCTGCACGATCCCCAGACCACCGGCATGGCGCCGCAGCTCGTGGAGCGCGGCGCACACGTGATCTGGCGGTGTCATGTCGGGACCGAGCGGCCGGACGGGAACGCCGAAGCGGCCTGGCAGCTGCTGCGCCCCTATCTCGAGGTGTGCGAGGCCTTCGTCTTCTCCCTCAGCGCCTACGTGCCGGCGCTGCTGCAAGACAGGGACGTCGTCATCATCCCTCCATCCATCGACCCCTTCTCGGCGAAGAACCGGGACCTCACCGACGAGGAGGTGCGAGGCATCCTGGAAGACGCCGGGATCGTCCAGGCGGAGTGCACCCCTCCCGGCGTGGCCGGCGGCCATCGCCCGCTCGTCAGCCGACCGGCCCGCGTCTTCCGTGAACAAGCGCCCCTCGACGTGCGCACGCCTGCCGTCGTGCAGGTCTCCCGGTGGGACCGCCTGAAGGACATGCCTGGTGTCATGGAGGGATTCCTCGAGCACGTCCCTTCCGAGTCGCCAGCCCATCTCCTCCTCGTCGGACCGGACTCCGCCGGCGTGAGCGACGACCCGGAGGGCGCCGAGGTGTTCCACCAGTGCCGGAGCATGTGGGAGGCCCTCGACGAGGAGAACAGACGGCGCGTCAGCCTCGTCTGCCTTCCTCTCGACGACGTCGACGAGAACGCTCTCATGGTGAACGCCGTCCAGCGCCATGCCACGGTCGTGGTGCAGAAGAGCCTGGCGGAAGGTTTCGGGCTGACCGTGGCCGAGGCCATGTGGAAGGGGAGGGCTGTCGTCGCGTCGGGAGTCGGCGGCATCTCGGAGCAGGTCACGGCGGACACCGGCGTGCTCCTCGGAGACCCCTCGGATCTCGACGCCTACGGAAGGACCCTCAGCAGCCTGCTCGCCGACACCGAACGCATCGGCGCACTCGGCGCGAACGCGCACAGACGCGTGCGAGACCACTATCTCGGCGACCGCCACCTGATCCAGTACGGCACGCTCATCACCCGGCTGCGCCTCCGAGCCTCGGGCGCCGGATGACTCGGTCGCCAGCCGTTCAGATGTCCGCGCCGGCCGCCTCCGGCACGTCGCCGGCGCCCGCGACCGCGAGCCGATCGAACACGGCCGGTGGCTCGCACCAGAGGGGAGGGGCGCTGCCGCCGGCCTCCTCGATCGCCCGCCACACGCGCTCGGGGGTGCAAGGCATGTCGATGTGCCGGACGCCGAGGTGCGAGACGGCGTCCACCACCGCGTTGTGCACCGCAGGGGTCGAGCCGATCGTCCCGGACTCGCCGACGCCCTTCGCACCGAGCGGGTTGCGGGGCGTCGGAGTCTCCGTGTTGGACACCTCGACACTCGGGAGCTCGGCGGCGCTCGGCATGGCGTAGTCCGCGAGGCTCGCCGTCAGCGGGTTGCCGGCGGCGTCGAAGAGCACCTCCTCGAACAACGCCTGCGCAATTCCCTGGCCGATCCCGCCGTGCTGCTGCCCGGCGACGATGAGCGGGTTGAGGACGCGGCCGCAGTCGTCCACGGCCACGTGGCGGATCGGGCGCACGCGACCCGTCTCACCGTCGACCTCGACGACCGAGACATGAGCCCCGAAGGGGAAGGTCGGACCGGACTGCTCGAAGTCCACCTCGGCGACGAGGTGGCCCTCGTGATCGGGCCCGGCGCCCGCGAGTCTGGCGACGTCCGCCCACGAGAGCGTCTTCGCAGGCACGCCAGCGACTCCGAGGCGGCCGCCGTCGTGAAGGACGATGTCTTTCGGGCTCGCCTCGAGCTCCTCGGCAGCGAGCTGCTTTCCCCGCTCCAGCACGTCGTCGGCTGCACGGAGGACGGCGCTGCCACCGATCTGGAGCGAGCGGGAGCCGCCCGTGCCGCCACCACGCGGCACGGCCGCCGTGTCCGACTGGACGAAACGGATCCGCTCCATCGGGATCCCCAATCTGTCCGACACGAGCATCGAGAAGGAGGTCGCGTGCCCCTGGCCGTGTCCCGACGTGCCGACCCGGATGGTGGCCCCGCCGTCGCGATCCACCTCGACCGCTCCGAACTCTCCCCCGCCACCGGCGGTGATCTCCACATAGACGCTGACACCGATCCCGAGCAGGTCGGTGTCCCCGCGCTCGCGCCGGTCGGCCTGCTCGGCACGTAGCTCGTCGTACCGGGCGATGCGGAGCGCCTCGTCGAGCGCCGTCTCATAGGAGCCGTTGTCGTACTCGGTCCCCATGACCGTCCGGTAGGGCTCTGTGAACTCAGGCAGCAGGTTGCGGCGGCGCAGCTCGACCGGATCGATGCCGAGCTCGTCCGCCGAGATGTCCATCATGCGCTCGAGGAGCTCGGCGGCCTCCGGGCGCCCGGCGCCGCGGAACGCCCCCATCGGCGTCGTGTTCGTCACCGCGATCGCAACGTCGTAGCGGATCACCGGGATGCGGTACACCCCTTGCGCCATCATCCTGGTCGGGCCGATCGCGAGCCCCCCGCCGAAGCCCGCATAGGCGCCCGCGTCGCCGATGACCCGGCAGTGCATGCCCGTGATGTGCAGGTCCTCGTCGAACCCGAGCTCGACCCATTGACGCTGGCCTCGCCCGTGCGGCATCGACACGAGGTTCTCCGAGCGCGACTGCACCCAGCTGACCGGGCGGCCGAGCTCCCGAGCCGCCGCGATGACGGCTGCATGCTCGGCCCCGAGGCCGGCCTTTCCTCCGAAGGCACCGCCGACGTGCGGCGTGATCACGCGGACCCGCTCGCGGGCGAGCCCGAAGACGCGGGCGATCGCCCCCTGCGCGCCGTGCGGCATCTGCGTCGAGAGGTAGACCGTGATGTCGCGCTCGTGCTCGTCGTCCGGCAACGTCCCTGGGACGGCGGCGATCGCGTCGCCCTCCATCGGCACGACCGCGATGCGCTGGTTGGAGAGCCGCGCCCTCACCACGTGGGCGGCGCCGGCGAGCGGGTCCGGCCCCTCCGGCGCACGCATGCCCGCGACGAGGTTCGTCCCGAGCTCGTCGAACTGCACCGGAGCACCCTCGAAGAGCGCCGCCTCGACGTCGACGGCGGCCTCGAGGGGCTCGTAGTCGACGACGACGAGCTCGGCGGCATCGTTCGCCTCGGCGAGGGTCTCGGCCACGACGAGCGCGACGGCCTCCCCCACGAAACGCACCTTTCCTTCCGCCAGAGCCGGCCTCGCGCACGCGGCGTTCAACACCATGAAGCCGTGGAAGGGCTCGATCCCGAGATCCGCTGCCGTGAACACGCCGAGGACGCCCGGTGCCGCTCTGGCGTCGTCCGTGTCGATCGAACGGACGGGGGCGTGGGGGAACGGTGAACGGACGAAAGCGGCCCGCGCGAGGCCGGGCAGGTCGAGGTCCCCGACGAAGACACCGTGGCCGGTGAGGAGCTCGGGGTCCTCGACCCGTCGCACGCTGTTCCCGAGGATGGAGCCGGGCATGTTGGCGAAGGTAGCGCGTGGGTGGGGTGGAGGAAGGAATGGACCGAGCCATGGGCGGGTATGTCGCCGGTCGAAGTCCGTTCCGTCAACGGGGCGCGCAACGGATGGCGGCATGGGTAGGACGTCTGAGGAGAGGGTTCCGTGCAAGCGGAGGGTCTGTCCTATGAGGTCGTGGACGAGCGGGGCAACCACCTCGTCTTGCTGCGCGGTGAGCTGGACGTGCTGAACTGCGAGTCCCTCGAACGCGAGCTCGACGACATCGCCCACTCGACGGTGATCGTCGACCTGAGCGGCTTGACGTTCATCGACGCCGCGGGCATCAACGCGCTCGTGCGCCTCGGGCGGACGCTCGAGTCCCGCAGCGACGAGCTCGTCATCGTCAATGCGAGCAGGTGGATCCGGAGGGTGTTCGAGCTTGCCGGGGCGGCGCGCCTGCTGTCCTGAGGTGCCCGGTATGCCAGGGACAAGACGCCTCAGGCCGGTTCACGCCGGACGACCACGAGGCAGCAGTTGCCCTCCGGCCGGTCCGCCATCGACCG
>JAJYGW010000001.1 GCA_021790615.1 Actinomycetes bacterium
CCGCGGTCCCGTCGCGACCGTCATCGTGGAGCGGGGGACCCTCGAGGTCGGGGACTGGGTCGTCGCGGGAGCTGCCTGGGGCAGGGTGAAGGCCCTGCTCGACGAGCGGGGAAAGGCGGTGAAGGGTGCGGGCCCCTCGACGCCCGTGCAGGTGCTCGGGTTCTCCGACGTGCCGGCTGCGGGTGACGAGCTCCGGGTGACGCCGGACCAGGGCAGCGCGCGGACGATCGGTGAGGCCCGCGCCCAGCGCCAACGGCTCGCCGGTCACGCGGCGACGCCTGCGCCGACCCCGGGGGCGAAGCTCGAGGACCTGATCGACCAGATCCGTCGGGGCGAGACCGCGACCCTCAACCTCATCCTGAAGGCCGACGTGCAGGGGTCTCTGGAGGCGCTCACGGAGAGCCTGCGCCGGCTCGAGCGGGAGGACGTCAAGCTGACGTTCGTCCACCGCGCGGTCGGCGGCGTCACCGAGAACGACGTCACGCTGGCCGCGGCCTCGAACGCGACGATCATCGGGTTCAACGTCCGTCCGGATCGGCGAGCCCGAGAGCTGGCCGAGGCATCGGATGTCGAGATCCGTACCTACGAGATCATCTACAAGGTCATCGAGGACATGCAGGCGGCGATGGTCGGGATGCTCGCGCCCGAGACGGAGGAGGTCGTCACGGGCGAGGCCGAGGTGCGAGAGATCTTCCGGGTTCCTCGGGTGGGCGCGGTCGCGGGGTGCTACGTCCGTCACGGCGCGCTGACGCGTGGGTCGAAGGTGCGTTTCCTGCGTGACGGTGCCGTCATCTGGAAGGGGACGATCTCCTCGCTGCGGCGCTTCAAGGACGATGTCCGTGAGGTCGCAACGGGCTTCGAGTGCGGTGTCGGCCTCTCCGACTTCCAGGACCTGCGCGCAGGCGACGTCATCGAGACCTTCGAGGACCGGGAGGTCCCACGCACGTAGGGCTGCTCGTGCTCGAGCTGCGGGTTCCGATGGCACAGTCGCTCAAGGACAAGCGATCGGCCATCCGACCGATCCTCGAGGGCGGCCGGCGGCGGCTCGGGGTGAGCATCACCGAGGTTCGCCACCTCGATGCCCACCAGCGCGCCACGATTGCCGCTGCCGCTGTGGATCGTGAGCCTGGCGGCGTGGCGGCGACCTTCGACGCGCTGGAACGCCTCGTGTGGTCCCGACCCGACGTGGAGGTGGTCACGACGGCGCGCCAGTGGATGGAGGTGGAACAGTGAGCAGCCGCTCGCACGCCCGGCGGCGTCGTTCGGAGCCGACGGAGGGTGCGCGCCTCGCACGGGTGAACGAGCTCTTGCGTGAGGTGCTCGCCGAGGAGCTCGAGCGCATCGGTGACGGAGAAGAGGGCGACTTCGGGGGCCAGCCCTTCACGGTGACGGGCGTGTCGTGTCGCCCCGACCTGGGCGCGGCGGTCGTCTACCTCGACGCGCTGAGCGAGGTGGGATCGACACGGCTGTCCGAGCTGCGTCCGCGCCTTCAGCGAGCGGTCGCAGAGCAGGTCAGGCTCAAGCGGACGCCGCTCTTGTCCTTCGTCGCGGACCCGGCAGTCGCCGAGGCGCGCCGCCTCGAGGACACGCTGGCGCGCCTGCGCCAGCAGGGGGGTCCGGCTGGAGATGCACGGGAGTCCGACCCGGGGTCGGTCCCGGGACCGGAGGGCAGGGCGCGTGGGTGAGCCGGTAGGCGGTCCGGCCGGTTCACCGACGGTCGGGAGCGCCGAACCGGTCGACGGCTTCGTCGTCGTCGACAAGCCGTCCGGTCTGACGTCCCACGACGTCGTCGCCACATGCCGTCGGATCTTCGGACAACGACGGATCGGGCATGCGGGGACGCTCGATCCGCCGGCCACCGGGGTGCTCTGTCTCGGGCTCGGGAGGGCGACGAGACTGCTGCGCTTCGTCGAGGCCGCGCCCAAGCGGTATGCCGGCGAGATCGTCCTCGGTGTCGGGACGACGACCCTCGACGACACCGGGACCCCGGTCGAACGGGTCTCGATGGGGCCGGTCAGTGACGCCGAGCTCGAGGCGCTCATCCCGGTGTTCTCCGGCCGGATCGAGCAGGTCCCCCCGATGGTCTCGGCGGTCAAGGTCGACGGTCGACGGCTGTACGCGCTGGCGCGCGAGGGGGTCGAGGTTGCCCGCGCTGCCCGACGTGTCGAGATCTACCGCCTCGAGCTCGCGCCCGGCGGCGAGCCAGGCGTGCTCTCCCTCGAGGTCGAGTGCTCACCGGGGACCTATGTGCGCACCCTCGCCGCCGACATCGGCCGTCACCTCGGCGGGGTGGCTCACCTCCGGAACCTCCGACGACTGGCGGTCGGTCCGTTCGGGGTCGAGCGAGCGCATCCCTTGGCGGTCCTCGCCGAGGCCGGGCGTGACCTGGTCGAGCCACCAGCCGCAGCGGTCGTCGGCCTCGATCGCGTCGAGATCGAGGACGCGCTGGCGGCCCGGGTGCGCCTCGGGTACCAGCCGAGCTCGCTCGAGCTCGGCCTCGCCGGGGACGGGCCGTGGGCGGTCTTCGCGCCGGACGGCACGCTGGTCGCGGTCTGGGAGCGGGCAGGGGCGGGAGCACCGCGAGCTGCGGTGGTGCTGGCCGGGTAGCTTGAGGGCGCGATGGACGTGCTCGTGGGGGACGCGAAGCTCCGCCCGGGCGCGGCCGGAGCGGTCACGATCGGCAACTTCGACGGTGTCCACCTCGGCCACCAGGCGCTCCTCGAGGACCTCTCGGCGCGCGCGGCTGCAGGAGCTCTCGTCCCCGCTGTCGTCACCTTCGACCCGCACCCCGCCTCGGTGCTCCACCCCGAGACGGCCCCCCCGCTGCTCGCCCCGCTCGCCTTCCGCCTGGAACTGCTCGAGCGCGCCGGCGTGGGTGCCGTGCTCGTCGTCCGTTTCGACAAGGCTCGGGCCGAAGAGCGGGCGGAGGACTTCGTGGACGAGGTGCTCGTGCGCCAGCTCCGAGCCAGGCTCGTCCTCGTGGGGGCGGACTTCCGCTTCGGGCATCGACGCCTCGGGGACGTGGCGCTGCTCCGGACGCTCGGGCGGCAGTCGGGCTTCGAGGTCGGCGGAGTGCCGCTGGTCGACCGGCGGGGTCCGGTGAGCTCGACCCGAGTGCGGCGTCTGCTCGCCGGCGGCGGGGTCGAAGAGGCGGCCGAGCTGCTCGGGAGGCCGCACGAGGTGCGTGGAACGGTCGTCCACGGCGACGGGCGAGGTCGGCTGCTCGGCTTCCCCACGGCCAACATCGACGTCCAGGCGGACTACCTCGTGCCGGGTGACGGGGTGTACGCCGGCGAGCTCGCGCTCGCCGGGGGCGCCGGTTTGCGCACGGTCGTCTCCGTCGGCCGGCGGCCGACCTTCTACGACTCGCCCTCGGCGTCACTCGCTGTCGAGGCGCACGTCCTCGACTTCGCAGGCGATCTCTACGGGCAGTCGACCTCGCTCCGCTTCGTCGCGAAGCTCCGCGACCAGGAGACCTTTGTCGGCGAGGGCGAGCTCGTGGCCCAGATGCGTCGGGACGCGGGGAGGGCGGCGGACGTACTGGCCGCCGGCGTGCTCGCCGAGCCGGAGCGGCGGAGGGGGAGCTGCTAGCATGACCTTGCCCAGAGGTTCGGCTGCCTGCGGCTCGCCGGTGGATGTGCCCGGGAGACGCCTGGGACTGACGGGGTAATCAACGTTGGGTGTGGTCCGGCGCAGTCGTGCCGGTGAGGCGAGAGAGACGACGGGTGGACAAGGCCGCGACGATCCAGCAGTACCGCTTGCACGAGACGGACACCGGCTCCCCGGAGGTGCAGGTTGCGATCCTCTCCGAGCGGATCAGCCACCTCACGGAGCACCTGAAGGTGCACGGGCACGACCACCACACTCGCCGTGGGCTCATGAAGATGATCGGCCGGCGCCGGCGGTTGCTCGACTACGTGCGAGCGAACGACGTCGAGCGCTACCGGGAGCTCATCTCGAAGCTCGGGATCCGGCGCTGAGCGAAGCACTTCGGGCGGCCCTCGGGCCGCCCGTCGTCCATCCGGGGAAGGGCCCGATGGACACAACGGAACCGGCGGCACGACGATCAGCTGCCAGTCGCCCCTCACCAGGATCTGGTGACCGACGACTGGGAACTGGTCTGCCGCCCAGAGCAAAAGGAGCACCATGGCGGACGCCATATCCGTGACCACCCCCATCCGGGGCACCGACGCAACCCTCAGCTTCGAGACCGGCAAGCTCGCCGGCCAGGCCGACGGGGCGGTCGTTGCCCGGATCGGGGACACGGTCGTCCTCGTGACCGCGACGGCGGCCAAGACCGTGCGTGAGGGCATCGACTTCTTCCCCCTCACCGTCGACATCGAGGAGCGGATGTACGCGGCGGGCAAGATTCCCGGGTCGTTCTTCCGGCGCGAGGGGCGAGCGACGGACCAGGCCGTGCTCACTGCCCGCCTGATCGACCGGCCACTCCGCCCGAGCTTCCCGGCGGGGTTCCGCAACGAGGTCCATGTCGTCGGCACGATTCTCGGTGCGGACCAGGAGAACCCCCACGACGTCCTGGCGATCAACGCCGCCTCGGCCGCGTTGTCGATCTCGGGTATCCCCTTCGACGGTCCGATCGGTGCCGTCCGCATCGCGTACAGTCCGGAGGGCGACTGGGTCCCGCACCCCACCTACCAGGAGGGTGACCGGTCGAGCTTCGAGCTCGTCGTGGCCGGGCGTGCCGTCGGTGACGACGTCGCGATCATGATGGTGGAAGCGGGTGGCACCGAGTCGGCCTGGCAGAACTACCAGTCGGGCGCGCCGAAGGTGACCGAGGCCGTGCTGGCCGACGGGCTCGAGGCGGCCAAGACGTGGATCCGGGAGTCGATCGAGCTGCAACGCGAGCTCGTGGCGCGAGCCGGCGGGAAGAAGCCCCTCATCGCCTACGAGGTCCAGCTCGACTACGGCGAGGACGTCGCAGCACGGGTCGAGGCGATCGGCGCCGCGTCCATCGCCGCTGCGAACGCGACCCCTGGGAAGGCGGAGCGGGCCGCAGCGCTCGACGCAGCCGGGGCGGCCATCCGCGCCCAGCTCCAGGCGGAGCTCCCCGGTCGCGACGGCGAAGTGAAGGCCGCCATCCGGGCGCTCACCAAGAAGGTCGTCCGCCGCCGCATCGTCGAGGAGGGCACGCGCATCGATGGTCGAGGGCCGAGCGACATCCGCCCGCTCTCGGCCGAGGTCGGGGTCATCCCGACCGCGCACGGCTCGGCCCTGTTC
>JAJYGW010000223.1 GCA_021790615.1 Actinomycetes bacterium
CCGCGGCCAACGGCTCGGCCAACGGTGCGGCGAGTCCTGCGGCCAACGGTGCGACGAGTCCCGCGGTCGACGGCTCGGCCACCCTGGTCGAGCGGCACTGAACGCCCGCTGAACGGCCAGCCGACGCGTGAGCGGCTGACCGGTTTGCCGATTGTCGCGCTCGCATGTAAGCATTGCGTGATCCATGCGCAAGACGCGGTGCAGTACCTCCCCTCTCGTGAGCTCCGCAACGTCGCGGGCCGTGCTGGCCCGCGCTGGAGCGCGCGCGGGGGAAGACCATCCACCCGAGGGAGGACCGGTTGTCCGGGCTCGTTGATCGGCTGTCGTCGCTGTCCGGCGGCGACGGCCCGCTCGTGGACGTCGGTGCCGTCTATCGCCGGGCACTCGTCGTAGGAGCAGTGCTCGCCGTGGTGGGTGCGGTCGCCGCCATCCTGATCGGCTACCCGCTCGCTGCGATCGGCGTCGTGGCCGGCCTCGTGCTCGGCGCCGCGAACAACCGGGCGTTCCAGCGGCGGACGGTTCGCCTGCTCGAGGCCGGGGAGACGCTGCCGAAGCGGCCGTTCGCCTCGTCCGTGCTCGCACGGCTGGCGGTGGTCACGGCCGTCGTGCTGTACCTGATCTACGCGGTCCCGGCGATCGGCTGGGGTGCGATGCTCGGCCTCGGTGCGTTCCAGGTGGTGCTGCTCGGGGCGGCGATCGGGGCGCTCTGGCGGGCTGCGAGAGCGAGCGCCGCATGACGGGCGCGCCGGCACTCGGTGGGTGGACCTCTGGGGGGCTGCTCGGGGTCACGAAGACCCAGCTCCTCTCGGGGGGAGTCGGGAGCTACCTCACCGTCCACGTCTTCGGCATCGCGCTCAACCTCGACACGATCTACGGCAGCCTGATCGCCGCGCTCGCGGTCGCAGCGCTCGGCCTGGCCGTGCGCCGGAGCGCCACCGCAGGTGTCCCGGGCCGGTTGCAGCTCATGTGGGAGGCGGTGCTCGGCGCAGTCGAGCGCCAGGTGGCGAGCTCGATCGGGCCCGAGTCCGGGCCGGTCATCCCCCTCGCGGTGACGATCTTCTTCTTCGTCTTGTTCTCGAACTGGCTCGAGATCCTTCCGACGGGCTCCGTGGCCGTGGTCGTGCCCTCCCCGAGCGCAGACGTGAACCTCACCTACGCGATGGCCCTGTTCGTCTTCGGCGTCTACAACGTGGCGGGGATCCGCAGGCGGGGGTTGAAGGGCTTTGTCGGCAAGTTCTTCAAGCCCTACGCTTTCCTCTTCCCGATCAACCTGATCGAGGAGATCGCGAAGCCGCTGACGCTCGCACTCCGGCTGTTCGGGAACCTCTTCTCCGGCGGGCTGATGATCGCCATCCTCGCGGCGCTGTTCCCGGCCTACCTGTCGTGGCTCCCGACGCTCGTCTGGAAGCCCTTCGACATGTTCATCGGGGTCATCCAGGCCTTCATCTTCGCCCTGCTCACGATCCTCTACTACGAGGCGGCAGTCTCCTCGGAGGGGCATTGAGCGCGCCGACGCTGCGGCAGCTGTCACTGCAGGCCGCTACCGTGAGCCCGCCTCTTCGTGCGGCCCGCTCGGCGCGCGGGCAGCCCGGAGGCGGTGTGTGGGACTCGGCGGGCACGGGTTCGCCTGGTCGGCTGGGGTGGTCCCGGGTGCCGCCCGAGCGGTCGGGGAGAGCGAGAGCGGTTCCGGGTTACCGGGACGGAGAGAGGAGCCATGGCAGCAACCCTTGAGAAGTCGATCGAGCTCGCCGGCGCCATGATCGGTGGCGGTCTTGCGCTCGGTGGGGGAGCAATCGGCGCGGCGGTCGGCGACGGCCTCGCCGGGAACGCGACGATCGCGGGGATCGCGCGCCAGCCGGAGGTGCAGAGCCGGCTGTACACCACGCTGTTCCTCATCGTCGGCCTGGTGGAGGCGATGTACTTCATCAACCTCGCGTTCACTGCGCTGTTCGTTTTCGTCCTGGCCAAGGGCTAGGACATCCACTCCCCGGAGGCGCAGCGGGTGGTCCTCGCCGTCAGTGACTTCCTGGTCCCGAACGCGACGATCCTGGTCGAGCTCGTCATCTTCGTGGCGCTCGTCGTCTTCCTCGCGACGGTGGTCCTGCCCCCGGTGCGCCGGGCGAGCGACGAGCGCCGCCGCGCGGTCGAGCGCGGACGCGAGGAGGGAGAGGAGGGTCGGGCACTGCGCCAACGTGCCGAGGCGGAGCGCGAGCGCGCCCTGGCAGATGCGCGCGCCGCGGGGCGCGAAGCCGTCGAGCACGCGAGCCGCGAGGCCGATGCCGCCAGGACGGTCCTGCTCGACGAGGCGGAGCGCGACGCCAGCGAGACCGTGGCCGCGGCGGCTCGGGCCGCCGCCGAGCAGGCCGCGGCGGCCCGAGCCGGACTCGGTAGCGAGCTGCCCACGCTCGCGACGCTGGCGGCCTCCAGGGTGCTCGGAGGTGGCGTCGAGCCTCGGCACCACGCCGGGCTGCTCGACGCGGCGGTGCGAGGTCTTGGCGACGACCGACGCGAGAGCGACAGCGCCGGCGCCGGGGCGGTGACCGAGTCGTGAGGGAGGCCGTGCGCGGGTACCTCGCCGCCGTGCTCGAGGGAGCCACCCGAGAGGGCGCCCTCGGTGCCATCGCCGAAGAGCTCGGTGGTATCTCGACGACCGTGCGGACGAACGGGCCGCTTCGCGACGTCCTCTCCGACGAGGGGCTCCCCCCCCACCTGCGTCGCCAGATCGTGGAGGACGTCTTCGCGGGGCGGGTGACGACGGCTGCTGCGCACGTGGCCCGCTTCCTCGTCGAGGCGGAGCGGCCGAGCGAGCTGGTCTCGAGCTTCGACGAGGTCGCGGAGCGCGCGGCGGCCGAGGTCGCCCGTTCGGCGGAGGACGTCCTCGATCCGCCGGCTTCCCGCGCGGCCATCGCGGAGCGGGTCTCCGGCTACGCACGGGCGCGCTTCGCCGCAGGGGTGGACCGCCCGGGCCTCGAGGAGCTCGAGGACGAGCTGTTCCGCTTCGTCCGGACGCTCGAGGCCAACCCGGCCCTCGTCGAGGCGCTCGGGGATCCGCTGCTGGCGCCGACGGCCCGGGCCGGCCTGGCCACCCACCTGCTCGGTGGGAAGGTCACCCCGCTCACGCTGGACCTCGTCGGCTACGCCGCCGCGTCGGCGGAGGGGCGCGAGCTCACCGGCGTGCTCGAAGCACTCGTCGGGCAGGTTGCCACGCAGCTCGGGCGGCGCGTCGCCACCGTGCGCAGCGCGGTGGCGCTCGAGCAGGCCCAACGCGACCGGCTCTCGGCGGCGCTCGCGAGTGCGGTCGGTGCCGAGGTGGAGCTGCGAGAGGAGCTCGACCCGTCCCTCCTCGGGGGGTTCCAGGTCGCCTTCGGCGATACGCAGGTGGACGCGAGCCTCCGTCGCCGGCTCGACCAGGTCGAGCGGCTGCTCGCGGCGCCGCTCGTCGCCGCCGGTGGACCGGGTGCCGGGACGCCAGCGGGTGGCGGGCGAGGTGGCGGGGTGGGGCAGGACGGAGGCGGGTCGGCCGAGGTGGGAACGCCGGCGCTCGCGAGCCCGCCGGGCGCACCCGGCACAGGTGCAGACGATGGAGGAGGAGCATCCTGATGGCAGAGCTCACGATCAGTGCGGAGGAGATCCAGGCGGTGCTCCGCCAGCGGCTCGAGTCCTACGCACCCGACGCCGCCTCCGAGCAGGTCGGGCGCATCCTGGAGGTCGGCGACGGCATCGCGCGGGTCTCCGGCCTGCCGGACGCCTACGTGAACGAGCTGCTCGAGTTCGAGGGCGGGGTGAGCGGGCTCGCACTGAACCTCGACGAGGACTCGATCGGGGCCGTCGTGCTCGGGAATGCGTCGCACCTCCAAGAGGGTGGGCTCGTGAAGGCCACCGGGGAGATCCTCTCCGTGCCGGTGGGCGACGAGCTGCTCGGGCGGGTGGTGAACGCCATCGGAGAGCCGATCGACGGCAAGGGCCCGATCGAGGCCACGGCGCAGCGCCGCCTCGAGGTCCAGGCACCCACCATCGTCGAGCGCCAGCCCGTCTCCGAGCCGCTCCAGACCGGGATCAAGGCGATCGACGCGATGATCCCGATCGGGCGGGGCCAGCGGGAGCTCGTGATCGGCGACCGCAAGACCGGGAAGACCTCCGTCTGCGTCGACACGATCATCAACCAGGCCGGCCAGGGCGTGAAGTGCATCTACGTCGCCATCGGCCAGAAGGGCTCGACGGTCGCCCAGACGGTCGAGACGCTCGCCCAGTACGGTGCGCTCGAGTACACGGTGGTCGTGGTCGCCACGGCCTCGGACCCCGCCCCCTTCAAGTACCTCGCCCCCTACGCGGGCTGTGCCATGGGCCAGCACTGGATGGAGTCGGGCGACCACGCGCTCATCGTCTACGACGACCTCTCCAAGCAGGCCGAGGCGTACCGCACGCTCTCGCTCCTGCTGCGCCGTCCTCCCGGACGCGAGGCCTACCCGGGCGACGTCTTCTACCTCCACTCCCGGCTGCTCGAGCGGGCGGCGAAGCTCTCCGCGGAGCGGGGTGGGGGCTCGCTCACCGCGCTCCCGGTGATCGAGACCAAGGCGGGCGACATCTCCGCCTACATCCCGACGAACGTGATCTCCATCACCGACGGGCAGATCTTCCTCGTCACCGACCTGTTCTTCTCCGGTGTCCGCCCGGCGATCGACGTCGGCAACTCGGTCTCGCGCGTCGGCGGCTCGGCGCAGATCAAGGCCATGAAGCAGGTCTCCGGGACGCTCAAGCTCGACCTCGCGCAGTTCCGGGAGCTGGAGGCGTTCGCGACCTTCGGGTCCGAGCTGGACCGGGTCTCCCAGGCCCAGCTGGATCGTGGCTACCGGTTGACGGAGCTGCTGAAGCAGCCCCTCAACTCGCCGATGCCGGTCGAGGAGCAGGTCGTCGCCGTCTACGCCGGCACCAGCGGCTTCCTCGACGACGTGGCGGTGGCGGACGTGGCCCGCTTCGAGCGCGAGCTGCTCGAGTACTTCCGGTCCGAGCAGCCGGGCCTGCTCGCCCACATCCGCGACACCGGCACGCTCCCGGACGCCGAGACGCTGCGCGGTGTCGTCGAGACCTTCAAGCGGAACTTCGCCTGATGGCCGCCGCGGCGCGCGGGCGCTCCGCCCGGTCGACGGGGAGGTAGCGTGGCCGGCGGTCAGGAACGCACGCTCAGACGGCGCATCCGCAGCGTTTCGTCCACCCGCAAGACCACGCGGGCGATG
>JAJYGW010000246.1 GCA_021790615.1 Actinomycetes bacterium
ATCCTCGAAGCGGTCCCGCAGGTCCTCGTAGTAGGTGTCCGGGACCCGCATGAACTCGAGGCCACGCGCCTCGAGCGCCTGCACGGAGGAGACGATGTCGTCGGTGGCAATTGCGATGTGCTGCAGCCCGGGTCCGTTGTAGAAGTCCAGGTACTCGTCGACCTGGGAGCGCTTCTTACCGGGTGCCGGCTCGTTGATCGGGAACTTGATCCGGCCGACGCCGTCGGACACGACCTTCGACATGAGGGCGGAGTACTCGGTCGAGATGTCCTCGTCCGTGAAGCCCTGGATGAGGTGGAACCCGAGCACCTTCTCGTAGAAGTCGACCCAGAAGTTCATCCGGTTCAGCTCGACGTTCGCGACGGAGTGGTCGAAGTCGAGCAGCCCGACGGGCGGAAGCGGGTCCGGCACGGTCGTGCGGGCTTCGTAGCCCGGCGCGAACTCGCCGCTGTAGTCGGAACGCTCCACGAAGGTGTGGACGGTCTCGCCGTAGGCGCCGATCGTGGCACGGCGGACGATGCCGTGGTCGTCCTTCTCGTCCCACGGGCCTCTCATCGGCACGGCGCCGCGCCGCACGGCCTCCTTGAAGGCGGCCTCCGCATCGGCTACCCGCAGGGCGATGTCCCTCGCCCCGTCGCCGTGACGGGCGACGTGGCGGGCGATCTCGGTGCCCTCGCGAAGTGAGCTCGTGACGACGAGGCGCAGCTTGCCCTGCTGCAGCACGTAGGACACCTTGTCGCGCACCCCGGTCTCCGGGCCCGCATAGGCGACGATGTCGAAACCCCACCCGGTCCGGTAGAAGTGCGCCGCCTGGAGCGCGTTGCCGACCCAGAGCTCGATGGCGTCGACGGCTTCGAGGTCGAGCGGATCGTGGTCGGGTGCCGTGGTGCTCATGAGAACCTCCATGCGGGCGAGTGGACGCCGCTGTCGTTGTCCCGCTCCTGACGATAGTCACGACGGTCCGCTCACGGGGCTGCGTCGCACCGGCGCAGTAGCTCGTGCAGGGCAGGCTCGAGGCCTTCGCAGTAAGTCGGGAACGGGTGGGTCGAGGAAGGCCGAGTACGCCTCGGCGAGCTCGCATCCGACCGGGCCGCCTCCGAGGACGGCGACCGTTTCGGGCTGGTCGGCGCTGCGGAGGGCGTCGTCGCTCGTCCATGCGCCGATCTGGTCGATGCCGTCGATCGGGGGGATCGACGGCTCGGAGCCCGTCGCGATGACGAGGCGCTTCCAGGTGATCGGCTGTGCCGTGCCGTCAGGGGCCGTCACCTCGGCTTCGCCCGGCCGAGCGGCGCACCGACGCCGAGCGCAGGATGGCCTTTGACGGCATGCAGGCGACGAAGGGACACTCGCCGCCGACGAGGGCACGCTCGACGACGGCCACGCGGTAGGGGACGCGCTCGCAGCCTGACTCTTCGGCGAGTGCCTGGCAGAGCTCCTCGGCGCCGGATCCACCCCCGATGACCAGCACTTCGACCTGCAGAGCGCCTGGCGACGGAATGTCGGGGGCAGCTCTCGGGTATTCCCTAGACGGCATGGATGCCCGACACCCGCTGCGCGACGCCCTCCACCAGGGGGGCGAGAGCGACCGCTGCCCACGGAGCTCGCGGGCCGTGGGAACAGGAGGTTGAGTGAGATGTTCAGAAGGTCACGACAAGCTGCATACGAGGAGGGCGCCTACGACCCGGCCGCCACGCCGGGTCCGGCAGGTACGGCTTCAGGGTCGGCCGGTCCTGTGACGACGGCCGCGCCACTGGCAACTGCGGCACCCGCCGTCGTCAACCCGGGGGCTGGCGCGAGCCTCGGGACCGTCGGCATCCTGACCGTGCTCTTCGGGGCGTGGGCCGGGATCGTGCCGTTCGTCGGGCCGCTCTTCGGCTACAACGCGAACGGTACGAAGGCGTGGGTGTGGAACCTGCCGCACGCGCTGATCTGGCTCGCGCCCGGTGCCGTCGCGGTGGTGATGGGTCTCATGATGCTGTCGCGGGCGCCGGTGGCGCGAGCCGGTCTCGGCGGTCGCGGGCACATCTGGACTGGGCTCGTCACGGCGTGCTGCGGCGCCTGGCTCGTGTTCGCGCTCGTCGCCTGGCCAGTCGCCGAGGGCACGCAGGTGATCCGCCCATCGAGCGCGTGGTGGCACTTCCTCTACACGCTGGGCTTCATGTTCGGCCCGGGCTGCGTGCTCATGCTGCTCGGCGGGATCGCGATGGGTCTCGCGACCTTGACCCGCCGTGCTTCCACGGTCGTCGCCCAGTCGACGCCGCTCCGGGACCGGGCGATCGCAGCCTGACCCTCGGCGCCTCGGCGGTCCGTGCCGCCCGAGCGGGCGGCGGATTCAGTGGTGGAACGCCGTCCGCTCCCTCTGGGCGGCGTCGGCCGGTCCAAGGGAACCGCCTGTGCCGGCGCCGCCTGATGTCCCCGTCAAGCGATCAGTGACGGCGTGCAGGTCCCGGAGGAAAAGGTGGGCGAGGTCGCGTGAGAAGCCGTTCCTCACGACGATGCGGAGCACCGACACGTCCTCCATCCCGGTCGGCATGGGATAGGCCGGGACGAGCCATCCCTTCGCTCGCAGCGCGTCTGAGACGTCGTAGACGCTGAAGGCCGTGCCGACCGTCCGAAACGCGAACACCGGAATCCCACGCCCACCGGACACGAGCGCGTATTCGGGCATCGCCGAGATCTCGTCGCCGAGCCACGACGCAGTCTCCCGGCACGCCTGCTGGACTTCGCGGTACCCCTCCTCCCCGAGACGGAGGAAGTTGAAGTACTGGGCGGCGACCTGGGCTCCGGGCCGTGAGAAGTTCAGGGCGAACGTCGGCATCTCGCCGCCGAGGTAGTCGACCCTGAACACGAGCTCCTCGGGCAGCGCGGCCGTCTCACGCCAGACGATCCAGCCGACCCCTGGGTAGACGAGGCCGTACTTGTGGCCGGAGGTGTTGATCGACTGCACTCTCGGCAGGCGGAAGTCCCAGTCCAGATCAGCGTCGATGAAGGGTGCCACCATGGCGCCGCTCGCGCCGTCGACGTGCACCGGGACGTCCGGGCCACCCGAGGCGGCGAGCCGGTCGAGCGCTGCGCAGATCTCCTGCACCGGCTCGTAGGCGCCGTCGTAGGTGCTCCCGAGGACGGCGACGACGCCGATGGTGTTCTCGTCGCAGCGCTCGACCGCCTTGTCCGCGGTGAGGTGCGCCACGTCCGGCCCGACGGGCACGAGGCGGGGTTCGACGTCCCAGTAGCGGCAGAACTTCTCCCAACAGACCTGGACGTTCGCTCCCATGACGAGGTTCGGCCGGTCCGAGGCGAGGCCGGCTGCCTGCCGCGCCTTTCTCCAGCGCCACTTGAGCGCGAGACCGCCGAGCATGCACGCCTCGCTCGATCCGGTGGTGGAGCAGCCGGTTGCGTCGCCGTCACCGTCGGCGTGCCAGAGCCGCGCCAGGATGTTCACGCACCGTCGCTCGAGCTCGGCGGTCTGGGGATACTCGTCCTTGTCGATCATGTTCTTCTCGGCGCACTCCGCCATGAGCCTGCCGGCCTCGGGCTCCATCCACGTGGTGACGAACGTTGCGAGGTTGAGCCGGGCGTTCCCGTCGAGCATCAGCTCGTCGTGGACGATCTGGTAGGCGGTGGAGGCTGGCATCGACCTCGCCGGCAGGGCGTGTCGCGGGATCTCGCGGTCGAGGTTCCCGGCGAACTGTGGCCGGACGCTGAGCGGCTCTTCGGCGTGACTCGGGGCGTTTCGGTGCAGGGGCATGGCCGTAAATCTCGCGCGTCCCAGATCGCCTCGAAAAGGTCGAGCTCGCCGTCACGCACGCCGCCACCCACGTGCATGTCCGATTTCCGCCAGACGGGCGCGCACCCTGCTGGGATACTGGCTCGCATGCACGAGGATGATCTCCGCTACCGGGCGGTGCAGAGCCGTGACGCCCGTTTCGACGGGTGGTTCTTCGTGGCAGTGACCTCGACAGGCATCTACTGCCGGCCGAGCTGCGCGTCCGTCGTGCCGAGGCGGGACCGGGTGCGTTTCTTCCCGACCGCCGCGGCAGCGCAGCGTTCCGGCTTCCGAGCGTGCAAGCGGTGCAGGCCCGACGCTGCGCCCGGGTCGCCTGAGTGGAACCGGCGAGGTGACGTCGTCGGCCGGGCGATGCGGTACATCTCCGACGGGGTCGTCGACCGCGAGGGCGTGTCGGGGCTCGCCGCGCGTCTCGGATACAGCGCGAGGCAGCTGGGGCGACTCCTGGTCGCCGAAGTCGGAGCCGGCCCGCTCGAGCTGGCGCGAGCGCAGCGCGCCCAACTTGCGCGGATCCTCCTCGAGACCACGTCGTTGCGCGCGGCCGAGATCGCCTTCGCGGCCGGGTTCGGGAGCGTGCGCCAGTTCAACGACACGGTGCTCGCCGTCTTCGCCGAGACGCCGACCGCCTTGCGGGCCCGTGCGGCGCGGCGGCCGGGAGCTGCGGTCGGGCTCGCCCCGGGCTCTGGCGGCGCCGTGACCCTTCGTCTCGCATTCCGCCCACCGCTCGCCGGCGCGCAGCTGTGGGGGTTCCTCTCGGCGCGGGCCGTCCCGGGCGTCGAAGCGGGAGACGAATCGCGCTACAGCCGGTCGTTGCGCCTGCCGAACGGTGCGGGGGTGGCGGACGTGCGAGCGCCCGTCGACGGCGAGACCTGGTGTCGCGCCACTCTGTGGCTCGAGGACTTGCGGGACCTGAACAGCGCCGTCAAGCGGCTGCGGCAGCTCTTCGACCTCGACTCCGACCCGTCGGCAGTCGCCGAGGTGCTGGCGAGCGACCCGATCCTGGCGAGGGCGGTGTCGGGGCGCCCCGGCTTGCGAGTCCCCGGCCACGTCGACGGCGACGAGCTGGCCGTGCGCGCCGTTCTCGGCCAGCAGGTCAGCGTCGCCGGTGCGAGGACGCTGGCGGGACGGCTCGCCTCCCGGTACGGAGCACCGCTCCCGGATTCGATCCGGTCACGGTTGCCCGAAGGACTCGGGATCGAGCGGACCTTCCCGTCCCCCGAGACCATCGCCTCCCTGTCACCTGCCGACCTCCCGATGCCGGTGAGCCGCGCCAAGGCGTTGATCGGGCTCGCGGATGCGCTCGCGTTCGGGAAGGTGAGGTTGGATCCTGGTGCAGACCGCGAGGAGGCGTGCGCCCGGCTCCTCGAGCTTCCCGGGATCGGTCGGTGGACCATCGCGTACGTGAGGATGCGGGCGCTGGCGGATCCGGACGCATACCTGCCGAGCGACCTCGGTGTTCGGCGCGCCCTCGAGCGCGCCGGTCTGCCCGGCGACGAGCGTTCTGCCACCGCCATGGGCGAGCGGTGGCGGCCGTATCGGGCCTACGCCCTCCAGTACGTGTGGTCGGGAGCGCTCGGCAGTGCCGGGGACGGCGCTGCGCGAGGTCCCCTCGAGCAGATGACGCAGGCGACGAGGGCCGAGAGAGACGAGGAGAACGTGGCATGAGCAGGGACACGACATCATGGATGGTGGAGGGTGACGAGTGGTGGGTCGTCGACACGCCGTATGGCGAGATGCTGCTGGCAGGAAGTGAGGATGAGCTGCATCACGTCTTGCTGCCGAACGCGACCGAGGAGGTGCGCGAGACGCTCGAGGACGAGCGGGAAGGACGCCCGGGCGCCGTGGCAGAGGCGGAGCAGCAGATGAAGGAGTACTTCGCCGGCGAGAGGCTGCAGTTCGAGCTGCCCCTCGATCCGCGCGGGACGCCGTTCCAGCGCTCGGTGTGGTTCGCGCTCGGTCAGATCCCCTACGGCGAGACGTCAACGTACGGGCAGGTGGCGGCGAGAGTCGGCCACCCGACGGCGTTCCGCGCCGTCGGGGCGACGAACGCACGCAACCCGCTCCCGATCGTGCTCCCGTGTCACCGCGTGATCGGCTCGAACGGGAAGCTCGTCGGCTTCGGAGGCGGGATCGCGCTGAAGGAGCAGCTGCTCGCCCACGAGCGAGGGGTGCTGGCGGGCCGGGGCTGAGCCGGCGCCGATGCGGCTGCGGCGCCGCCGCGGCCGCCGGCCGGGTGGGCCACGCGACGGCACCGCCGGCGGTACCGTGCAAGTCATGACCAGCGTGGCGCAGTCAGAACGCCAGGCGCTCTGCTCCCTTCTCGAGGACAAGGGACCGCTCGCGCCGACCCTCTGCGAAGGGTGGGTCACCTCTGACCTGGCCGCCCACCTCTTCGTTCGTGAGTCAAGACCGTGGGCGGGCGCCGGCATGGTGGTGCGCCCGCTTGCCGGCCTGACGCAGTCGGCCATGGACTCGGCGAAACGGACCTACGGCTACGAAGGCCTCATCCGCCGCGTCCGATCCGGTCCGCCCCTCCCTTTCAAGCTGCTCGACGAGCAGGTGAACACCGCCGAGTACTTCGTGCACCATGAAGATGTCCGCCGTGCCGGCGACGAGAACCCGGGGTCCCGGGAGGACAAGCAGCTCGACGACGCCCTGTGGGCAAGGCTCCGCCGTGGTGCACGACTGCTCGCGCGACGGGTGCGTGGGGCCGGCCTCGAGCTCGTGGCACCGGGGTACGGCTCGATCACGGCTCGCCCGGGAGCCCCGAAGGTCACCATGACCGCAAGCCCCCAGGAGCTCACCTTGTACCTGTTCGGGCGGCAGTCGGTCGCCAAGGTGGAGCTGGACGGTCCCGCTGACGCAGTCGCTGCGGTGGAGAAGTCGAACTTCGGCATCTGAGACGGCACCTACCATCGGCGGCATGGCCTTTGAGCCGCGCCCCGACCGTCTCGAACGGCTCACGAACCTGATGCTCGTGTTGCTCGACGCGGAGCAGCCGCTCTCCCTCCGCGAGATCGCGGCTCGGGTCGAGGGCTACCCCGGGGGCAAGGAGACCGCCCGCCAGGCCTTCGAGCGCGACAAGCGGGCGCTTCGCGATCTCGGCATCCCGATCACGAGTGTGCCGATCAACGCGGAGGAGCAGGTCGGCTACGTCGTGCGACCCGAGGACTACTACCTGCCGGACCTCGACCTCAACGAGGCGGAGGCGCAGGCGTTGGCGTTCGCGGTGGCGGCGGTGCAGCTCGGCGGCAACGCCGGGCGGGACGCGCTCTCGGCCCTCGGCCACGGAACAGGTCCACGACTCGAGGCACCTGTCGCGGTCCTCCCGTCCGTGCCGGCGCTCGGGCCCGTGCACGAGGCGCTCCGGCGCAACGCACTCCTCAGGTTCCGCTACCGCGGTCGGGAACGGGAGGTGGAGCCATATGGGCTCACCTTCCGCCAGGCCGCCTGGTACCTCGTCGCGAAGGACCGCACGGTGGGCGAAGGCGGTGCGATGCGGACGTTCCGGGTGGATCGCCTCGAGACGCGGCCAGAGCTCGGGGAATCGGGCGCGTTCTCACCTCCGGCCGATCTCGACCTGCGTTCGGAGATCCAACTGCTCCCCTTCGGCTCATCCGGCTCGCAGGACCTCCCGGTGGCCGAGGTCGTGGTCGACGCCCGCATGGCACGCCACGTGGCGTCCCTCGTCCCGGCGAGCGCGATCGCCGAGTGGCAGGCCGAGGGTTCGGTGCGGTTGCGCCTCCCGATCGCCGACGAGCGAGCCTTCGTCTCGTGGGTCTCGGGCCTCGGGGACACTGCGGTCGTTCTCGGTCCGGAGCGACTTCGTGCGCTCGTCGTCGAGCACCTGGTCGAGGCAGCCGAGTCGGGCGGTCGTCCCTCATCCCGATCTCCACGAGAAGGGCGCCGCCCCAGGGGCAAGGATGCTCGGGTTGACAAGGACGGCCTCGCAAGAAAGCCGATGGCAGCTGGCGCGCCCCACCACAATTCCTCGGGCGCTTCATCTGGCGGCTCTCCCGGGGGCAGGATCCCGGGCGCACGTCGCCGCCGCACACCCGCACAAGGGCTGGTGGCGGGAGAGCGGCTCCGCCGCTTGCTCGCCGTCCTCGTCCACCTCGCGAGAGTGGGGGAGGCGGGGATCGGCGAGATCGCGCAGCGTTTCGACATGGACGAGGCCGAGCTCGTCCACGACCTCGAGCTGGCCGCATGTTGCGGAGTGCCGCCCTACACGCCTGATCAGCTGATCGAGCTCATCGTCGACGGTGACCACGTCTCGGCGTTCGGGCTGGGGCATCTCGCCAGACCCCGGCGCCTCACGCCGGAGGAGGGCTTCGCTCTCGCGGCGGCTGCCAAGGCTCTGACGGAGGTCGCCGGTGCGGACGAGGAAGGGGCGCTGCGTTCAGCGCTCGCGAAGTTGGAGGCCGTGCTCGGGCAGGCGCGTCTCTCCGTCGACGTCGAGCAGCCGGCCTTCCTCCGCGTGCTGCAACAGGCGGTCGAGCGTCGCGAGCGCGTCGAGATCGAGTACTTCTCGAGCGCTGCGACCGAGCCGACCCGCCGCCAGGTGGACCCGTACCAGGTCGTGCTCCGCGAGGGGCGTTGGTACCTCGACGGATGGTGCCATCTCGTCGACGATCAACGGCGCTTCCAGGTCGACCGCATCCGGGCAGTGAGCGGCACGGGGGAGCACTTCGAGCCGCCGGCCGAGCTCGACGAATCGCTCACCGGGCCGGAAGCGTTCGTCGGCGGGCCGGACTCAGTGCGGGCGCGGATCGCCTTCGCACCGGAGTCCGCCCTCGGGGTCGAGCAGTACGCCGCTTCGGCGATCGAGCCGCTCGGCGACGGACGCCTCGCCACCGACATCCTCGTCGGTGATGCCGAGGGCTGGTTCGGATGGCTGATGCTCCGCCTCGGTCCCGGCGCAGAGGTGCTGTCACCACCCGAGCTCGTGGAGATCGCGGCGCGGGCGGCTCGTCGGGCGCTACGGCGGTACGAGGACGGTAACTCAGCCGCACCGAGGTGAGAGCGCATCGGAAAGGCCGGTAAGCAAGCGGGAGTCCTCCGGGAGATCCAACGGTAAGGGCGTTTGGCAGCGTGATGCCATGCTCAAGGTCTCACCCATCAGGCCCGGGGGCGAGGGCTACTACTTCTCGACCCTGAGGGCCACGACAGACCTCCCCGACGGGCTGATCGAGCCCGACCCGTACTGGATCGGGCAAGGTGCACTCGAGCTCGGCCTGCGCGGCAGTCCGACCCTCGAAGAGGTCCGGCGGCTCCTCCACGGCATCGACCCGACCTCGGGCGAGACGCTGTCTCCTCAGTGGCAGTCGCGTCGCACGATCGCTGCTTTCGACGTCGTCCTGTCCACACCGAAGTCCGTGTCGCTGCTGCACGCGCTGGCGAGCCCTGAGGCCTCCGACCGCATCGGCGCCGCGAAGGAGGCAGCCGTGGTGGCGACTCTCCGGTTCCTCGAGGACGAGGTGCTCCGGACGGGGCGGCGTGCCGTCGTCCCGTCCGGGTTGCGCGGCGAACGGCCGGGCGGGCGCCGCGAGCTCCTCGGGACGCGGGGTGCTGTCGGCGTCGCCTTCCCGCACAGGACGAGCAGGGCGAACGACCCGCACCTTCACACCCACCTCGTCATCGCGAACGTGGCGTGTGGGGTGGACGACCGGTGGAGATCCCTCGACAGCCGCCGCATCTACCGGAGCCAACGTGTCGCGAAGGTGCTGTTCGAGGCGCACCTGCGGAAGGAGTTGACGGCGATCGGCATGCGCTTCGGTCCGATGAGGCGCGACTTTGCGGACGTGGTGGGGATCGATGTCGGAACGATTCGTCGTTTCTCCCGCCAGAGCGAGCTCATCGGGCTCCACATGGCGGCTGCCGGGCTCGAAGGGCCGGAGGAGGCGGCGGCCATCGCGAGGCAGATCCGCCCGGAGAAGGATCGGTCCCGCCCGTACCAGCAGCTTCAGGAGGAGTGGCGCGAGCTCGCCCACCGTTGCGGTCTGTCGCAGAGCCGCCTCGATCGAGCGGCCGGTCTCGAGCCGGCGCTGCACCTGTTGGCCGCAGGCGGGGCCAGCACGGCGCCCGAGGCGGACGCGGCGCACATCGAGCGCCGCGACGCGCCGGCTGCGCCGGCTGTGCAGAGGACCGCGCCGGTGCCGGAGGTGCAGCATCCGGGAGCGGAGGGCGACCTCGAGTGGCTCGGCGCGGCCGCCGGCCGCGGTGACGGGACCTTCACTCGTCACGACCTGTTGATCGCACGCTGTGCATCGCTCTCCGAAGGCATCAGCATCGGCGCGGCCGTCATCGCTGTCGACCGAGCTCTCGCCCGTCCGGACGTGCTCCAGGCAGACGGCGACCGCTACACGACGGTCGCGCAGCAGGAGCTGCTGCAGGAGTCGGCCTCCCGGCTCGGCTCACTCGCTCGGGAGACTGCCGCGAGCGTGCTCACCTACGACGCAGCAGGACCCCTCGGACGCGCCGGCGCACTGGCTGCGGTCGTTCGACTGGCGGGACGGCCGCCTGGGATCGAGGGAGGCATCACCGGTGACCCGAGTGGTGCGAACGGCCCAGGCGGCGCAGCCGCACCAGGCGAACGTCGGGTCGTCGCCCTTGCGGTCGGCCCGGCGGCAGCCGCGCGCTTCGAGGCGTCGACCGGAGTCGAGTCCTTCCCGGTGAGGGAGGCGAGGTCAGTCGTGCCACATCTCGGTCGTGGCGACGTGGTCGTCCTGGCGGACTGCGCTTCGATGTTGGAGGCGGAAGTGGCAGATGTCATGACGGCATGCCGGCTCCGCGGTGCACAGCCCGTGCTGCTCGCCGCCGAGCACGCGCTCGAGGCGGCCCGCATGCTCGAGGTCGTGCAGGCCGAGGCACCCCGGATCGCATCGATCGACGGTTGGCGACCCGAGCCCGAACGACTCGCGGCTACCACTGCCGGCACCGCCCCCTCCCTCGAGCCACCTGCACCGCGCTCACTCGGTCCGAACCTGTCGGTCGAGCTCGCTCCGGATCTCGAAGCGGCGTGCGCTGCCGCCATGCGCCACGCCATCGAGCAGCAGGAGCAGGGACGCGACGCGCTGCTCGTCCTGCCGGACCACTCCCTCGTCGCGCACGTCGAGGCCGCGCTGGCGGCGAAGCAACCGGTAGTCGGTGTGCCGGCCGGCGTGCCCACCCCGGACCCGCGGGCTCATGCACGGGAACCCGGTTCGCTCATGGTCCTCCCGGCGAGCAAGGTCTCCGCCCGCCTTGCGAGCTCGCACCGGGACCGAGGCAGGTTCGATCACCGGCCACCAGCCGTCGTCGTGATCGGCGGGACGGCCCCTCTCTCCATGAGCGCGACACGGCTGGCCGAGCTCGAGCGGACTCACGTCGTCGTTGCCGTAGGAGCGACGAGAGACCCCATGGGGGCTCTCGCCCGCGCTGCCGAGGTTGTGCGGGCGCCGCACCTCGTGGCCGAGCTCGGGCCCGTGCAACGCGAGCCGGAAGCCCGCCGGTTGTGGCGCCTTGGCGCCGGGCTGCTCGAGTCCTACCGCGAGAGCTGCGGCATCACCGCCGAGGCCTCGGCCTTCGGTCGTGACGCCGATGTGGGAGCGCGGTCGCTGCGGCGCCGGATGAGCGAGATCCGCGCCGAGATCGAGATCGCCCGATCAGGAATTGCACACGACCCTCAGCGGCCGAGAGGGCGTGAGCCCGCCCGCTCCGCGCGTGAGATCGGCGGCCGGGGACTCTCGATGTAGCTCCGTTCCGGTGTCCGCGACTGCTCGACGACACGCGCCAGCCGTGGGACCTGGAACCACGGGCGTGCCTCGACGAGCGAAGGGCGGGCGCCTTCAAGGCAGACGACGTGACCCGGCCATCCTTGTGCGACGTGCTCGACTGGGAGGACCCTTTCGCGCCGGGTCGACCACGTCCTGGCCGGTGGCGTCCGTCTGCCGAGAGCGCCCGCCAGACCGGGCAGGCGGTGCCCTTCGCTCGTCGACACCGTCGTGACCTCGTGCTCGCCGGCGAGGCGGGAGACCTCCTCGAGCGTCCGGACGCACCCGACGCCGGGGAAGATCACCTTCGCGTTGAACATCCCCAAGAAACCCTCGCCGATCCGCCCCCACCTCTCCACCGCTTGCGAGAGGTCCTGCAGACAGGCCAGCGTCACGACGCCCTGGCTCCCGCCTGTCGCTACGAGATCGGGCAGGTCGTGTAGCGGCGCGATGTTCGCCACCTCGTCGAGGAGCAACAACAGGGGCGGCCGCCGGTTCGCGGCCCCGAGCTCGCCGGCGGCAGACGCGTCGTATGCCGCTGCGCGGACGTCGCGCAGGAGGCCGCAGACGATGGGCGCGGCGCGGCGTTGCTCTTCGGATGGCGAGCAGATGTACAAGGTGTCGCCACTCCGCACGAGCTCCTCGAAGTCGACCGTCCGGCCGGCGGTGCTCTCGAGTGCCCGCTCGGACCGGTAGGCGGAGAGGATCGAGGATCCCGTCGACCAGATGCCGCTCTGCTCGCGGTCCTCGGTTGCGAGGATCCCGTCGAGGCTCGAGAGCGGGACCTCACGGTCGTGCCGGGCGAGGATGGCGCGGAAGTCCTCGCCCTGGCGACGGTCGATGGCCGACAGCAAGCGTGACATGGGCATCCCGTCGATCGCGGCAGCGTGGAAGGCCGGCGCGAGGAGCGTCTCGGCCCGTTCCAGCCAGTGGGTCGACTCACCCTGTCTTGCACCGGGTCGGGCCGCTTCCACCATGGTCCGTGCCATGAGCTCGGCTCCGTGGAACTCGATCGCAGTCGACAGCGGTGACCAGGAGATCCTTTCCACTCCGGGGACGTCTCGAGTGCTGCCGCCGGGGTCGAAGAGCATGCAGCGGCCGACGCGGGAGCGGGCGGGGGATGTGATGAGGACGACGTCAGGCTTGGTCGAAGTGGTCACGACGGGACCACAGGCGGCGAGCACGTTCGGCACTACGAGGGCGGAGGTCTTGCCCGAGCGGGGCGGACCGATGGCGAGGAGGGACCGCTCGGGGTCCACGAAGATATCGGGGGCACCGTCGCCGGACGGACAACCGATGCGCAATCCATAGCCGTACAGGGCCGTTGCAGCCCGCAGTTCGTCGAGCGGATCCACCGCGACAGCGAACCATGGGGACCTACCGGAGTACCTACCGGACGACTCCTGCGCCCTTACCCCACGACTACCGCAGGTTTCCCGAAAACGCGGTGGCGCGCGCTACTGGTCGAGCGTGCCACCCTCGATGAGGTGGCCGTCGTCGAGCAGGTATGTCCGCGTGCAGCGTTCCGCCACGAGCGGATCGTGCGTCGCGAGGACGACGGCAGCGCCGGCGTCGGCCGCCTGCTCGAACAAATCCATCACGATCCTCTGATTCTCGACGTCGAGCTCGGCCGTCGCCTCGTCAGCGATGAGCACCTGCGGCTGCAGGGCCACGGCCCGGGCGATCGCCACGCGGGCACGCTGCCCACCTGACAGCTCCGCCACGATCCGGTCGTGCTGTGCCAGCCCGACCGCCGCGAGCGATGCCCGCACGCGCCGTTGCATCTCGGCCTTCTCGGTCCGGTGCACCTGCAGGGTCAAAGCGACGTTCTCCGACGCCGTCGACGTGGGCGAGAGGCCGAGCGTCTGGGGCACGAACCCGAGCCTCCCGGTGCGGGACACGGATCCGGCATCGGGCTTGAGCACACCGGCGAGCACCATGAGAAGCGACGTCTTCCCCGCCCCGGACGGACCGAGGATCCCCACCAGCTCTCCCGGTTCGACGACGAGGTCGATCCCGTCGATGAGCTGGCGCCCGCCGAGGTGCAGGCACAGGCCATGGGCGACGAGCGGGGCGGGCTCAAGTGCCGCCCCTGCGTCCGTTCCCGCGCCCGGGCCCGACTGCACCGGCTCTCCCGTCATGGCAGCGGATCCACGTGACCGCCTGCCACCCCCGCCGTGCCGGCCGCCCCGGGCGTCCCGGGCACCTCGGCCGCCGAGGGCGGACGCAGCTCGATGCCGTCCGCGTGCTTCACGATCCGCACGAGGGTGTCCGGCGGCAGGAATTCCAAGATCTCCGGCGGCAACTGGATCGTGCCGTCCCGCCCGACGACCGCGTACTGGGTCCCGTGACGCCCCTCCGCGCCGACGCGACCGTCGCGGATCGTGACCGTCCGCGGGACCGTGCCCGCCAGATGAGGATCATGCGTCACCATGACGATGGTGGCGCCACTGCCGTCGTGCAGGTCGTGAAGGGCCGCCGCGACTCGGTCCCGCTCATGGGGGTCGAGCTGGCTGGTGGGCTCGTCGATCAGGAGCAGGCCCGCTCCGGCAGCCGCGCCAGTTGCGAGGGCAGCCAGCTGCTGCTCGCCGCCGGAGAGGGTCGAGATCACGCGGTGGGCGTACGCCTCGAGCCCCAGGATGGCGACGAGGTCGTCCTCCGACAGCCGCGGTGCCACCTCGAGAGAGCGAGCTCCTTCGGATGCGAAGTGGATGTTCTCGAAGACGGTCGCATAGGGGAGCAGGTTCGCGAGCGCGTCCTGCAGCACGATCCCGACGTCGGTGGCCCGGTAGCGCCGCAGCTCGGTGGCATTCATGCGGCCTATGTCGCGCCCGCCGACGAGGCACTGCCCGGCCGACGGACGAAGCAGCCCGGCCATGATCCGCAGCAGCGTGGACTTGCCCGTACCCGAAGGCCCGAGCAGCGCGACGAGCTCGCCGGCGTCGATGTCGAGGTCGACGCCGCGCAGAGCCACGACATCGGTGTCACCGAGGTGGTAGAGGTGCACGAGCGACACGCACTCGATCGCGAAGGCGCCCTGCGCCGGGTCGGGCGTGATCGCCGAGCCGCCCGGCGGCGGGCGTGATGGGAGGGCGGGCTCGGTGTCCACCAGGTCCGGCAGGATCGGAACCTCTGCATCGAAGCCGCTCATTGCGACAACCTCAGGAGGTCTGCACGAATGCCGCGCACGAGCACGATGTTCGCGGCGATGGCGGCTGTGCCGAGGACGACCAGCATGCCGAGCCCGGTGAGCACGACGTCGAGCCACGGCACACCGACCTGCAGAGCGGGACCGACGCGACCCGGTGGGAACTCCGGCAGGAACCTGAGTGCGAAATACGCGGACAAGGCTGCTGCCAGTGTCCCCGCCACGGCACCGGCGAGCGAGAGCACGGCGGACTCGACGAGCAGTGAGCCGAGCAGCGTTTTTCGTGGCACCCCGACTGCCGCAAGCCCGGCGAACTCGACCCGCCGCCGTCTGGCGTCAGATGCGATCGAGAACAGGAGCGCGCCGAGCGCGAGCAGAGCGGCGCCGGCTGCAGCCAGCCCGTACAGGTCGAAACCGAAAGCCGGCCCCGTGTGATCGATCCCCTGCAGCACCGATGCGGCCGAGTGCTGTGACAGCAGGGACACACCCTGGTCCTGCAGCCGTCTCAAGGGCGCCGCGCTTGGCGGGGAGTGGAACCACACCGGCCACGTGACGTCCTGTGCCTGGCCGCCCTGGAGCAGCTCCTCGAAGGTGAGATCGACCATGGCGGCGTCGTTACCCACCGACGGAAGGACGGGCACGACGGTGGCGGCGTGTGCTGCGAGCTGGGCGCCGTCGAGCCCGAGTGCGAAGACCCCCTTCGGGTTGCCGGGTGTGCCGTCGAGAGAGACGAGCTCCGACGTGGCGGCACTCGGCAGCACGGACGGCACGTCGACCGGTGAGGCGATCGGTGTGCCCGCAGTGCTCACAAGGTTCGCGTCCAGCCCGAGCCCCGCCGCGCTGGGCGTCACAACAGCCGCGGGATTGCCCTGCCACGCTCCGGGCTGAGTCAGTCGCGCCGGCACCGGCACCAGGTCGGAAGCGCCCCCCGCTCGGCGGATGACCCCGATCCCGAGCACCCGCATCTGGAAGTTGGAGGCCGTGGCCCTCTCGGCTCGGCGCACCGACATCGGAGCATGCGGGGGCGGACCGCTCCAACCGAGGATGAGCTGGTCGAGACGGCAGCCGGAAGGGCAGAAGCCGGCGATCGAGCCCCGATAGGTGTGCGAGCCTGCCGAGAGGTCGCCGAAGTCGACGTCGAACTCCCCTTGGCCGTGGCGGTCGTACAGGGCCATCTGGAGGTCCGGTCCGGGTGAGATCGAGGTGGCGACGTCGAGGGAGATGGTGACGGTGCGGCCGTTCGGCACGATGCGCGGTGGCGGCATCGGGGGCCGCAGCTGGCGGGCGACGACGGACGCGGGGACAGGCGACAAGGAAGCGGGCCACGACGCCACCTGTGCCAGGCGAGTGCTGTCCACCGCCAACGTCGTGCCAGTCGAGGCGTTGATCCTCGCGGCTGCCATAGCCTCCCGCCCCGTCGGATCGGCCGCCCTCACCGCGCTCACGAGGTCCACCCCCGCGTGCGGCTGAACGTCGTACACGACTGGGGCACCTACGGTGAACCGGGCCTGCATGGAGTGGTTCGCCGCCGCGACCTCGAGACCTGCCACCCCGAAGACGAGGAGGCCGGTCGCGATGGCCGGGACGAGGGCCTGCCGAGTGAGCGCCTGGCGCTGCGCGACGCTTCGCGCGGCGAGTGTCAGGGCGGTGCGCCGCGACCACGTCAGCGAGCGGGCTGCGAGCACCGCGAGGAGCGGGAGCAACCGCGCGACGAGGATGCCGGCGCCGAGGGCGACGAGACCCGGGCCGAGGTAGGCGAAAGGCGACACCGACGAGCTCGAGTGACTGCTCTGCCCGACGAGCTCCACGACCCCTGCGATCGCGAGCGCGAGGCCGAGAGCGTCGACGATGGCGGCGTTGCGTATGCGGCGCTGGCGCGCGTCCTCGGCCGTATCGTCCGGTCGCCGGTTGCCGAGCATGTTGCGCGATCCGAGCGCGACCGAAAAGAGTCCGGCGACGCAGCCGACGAGGGCCGCCTCGACCGCGAGCGAGTCGAGCCCGGTTGTCGCCGCCGGGCCGAGGACGTTGCGATCTATGACGTCGAGCACGAGCCAGGTGAGCAGGAGGCCTATCGGAACCGCGAGGACGAGCAGCACGGCCGGCTCCCGCAGGGCGACGCGGGCGATCCGGCGCCGCGGGAGCCCTCGCAGCTCTGCGACTCGCACGTCCGGTTCGCGGAGGAAGCTCGTCGCCCGCGCGATCCCGTAGACGACGAGCAGCACGAGGAGGATGAGCTCGAGCGAGATCATGGCGACGATCGTCTGTGCCGAATGTTCCTCGGAGCTCGCGACGCCGAGCACGGAGGGGAGCTGGGTGGCGACCTGGACCCCGTCGGTCGTCTGCACATGGCTCTGCCAGGCCGACAGTCGGGACAGAACCGCCGGGACCTCTGTCGCCGAGATCGAGCTCGGCCGGAGCGCCATGTCGATCCAGTCCTCGGTGGGGGCGAGGCCCGAGTAGGCGAGTGCTCCCTTTTCGGTGACGAACCCGGAGTCGACGAACGGCTGCTTCACCGAGCCGGTTCCGTACGGGAAGTAGTTGATCCCCCACCACTCCGGAGCGCTCGGATTGCCGGGGACGTAGAGGCCCGAGACGGTGAGCGCAGGGAGTGCGGCGTGGGTGCGGCTCGTCAGCGCCGGACGCACCTTGTCGCCCACGCCGACGTGCATGGCAGCAGCCGTCCGAGTGGAGAGGACGACGTCGGCCCTGCTGCTCGGGCAATGTCCCTTGACCATCTTCAAGTAGGGACAGACGCCGGAGCGGTAGACGAGCTGCATGACAGCGGGCAGGGCAGCCGTCACGTCGTTCACGACGACCTGCGAGTCGATCGTCACGATCGGCCTCGAGAAGTGACTGCCCCTCTCTCCCACACCCCCGGGCACGCTCGCGGCGGCCGACCGCAACCGGCCGACGTCGAAGTACTGGGCGGAGGTCTGAGGTGTGAGCGAGATACCGGTGTCGATGAAGTTGGCCTTCTGGAGCTCCGAGGTGACGAGTGACTGATCGGCGGCGCGGAGGTAGACGGGTCCGGCGGTGGCGGCCATGACGGCGGCGACGGCAACCGCCAGCAGCATGATGGAAGAGCCGGCCCGCCAGCGCATGGCCCGCCAGATAAGCAGTGACCGTGTGCCTTTCGACCCGCCCTTCAGCCCGCGCACGGGTGCAGGGGTCTGGTACGTCGTCACGACTTCGTAACCCTACCGAACGCTCCTTCACGGTGGTAAGCAGACGGCATGCACGTCCCTCTCACCGTCTCGGACTTCATCGAACGTGCAGCGCTCGTCTACCCCGACCGCGTGGCAGTCGTCGACGAGCCGGGAGCGGTGGCGGGTCTCGGTTCGGTTACGTATCGCGAGCTCGCTGCGCGCGCCGACGGCATGGCAGCCTTCCTCGACGACCTCGGCCTGTCGGTCGGTGCCCGCGTCGGCATCGTCAGCCCCAACTCCGCGCGGTTCCTCGTGGCCTACTTCGGCGTGAGCGGGTCGGGCCGGATCCTCGTGCCGATCAACTTCCGGCTCAACGAGACCGAGGTGGCGTACATCGTCGAACACTCCGGAGCCGAGGTGCTGCTCGTCGACCCGGAGGTGGACGAGCAGCTGTCTTCGGTGAAGGCGGGTCACCGGATCGTCCTCGACGGAGAGGCTGATCGTGACGTGTTCGCCGAGATCGCTCCCGGGAGGTCACCGCTCGGCTGGGAGCCCGACGAGGCGGCGACGTGCTCGATCAATTACACCTCCGGCACAACGGCGCGGCCGAAGGGCGTCGAGCTCACGCACCGCAACTGCACCCTCAACGCCATGGCCTTCGGTTGGCACACAACGGTGACGGACCGCGACGTGCTCCTCCACACACTGCCGATGTTCCACTGCAACGGCTGGGGAATGCCGTATGCCGCGACAGGCATGGGTGCCCGTCACGTCGTGCTCCGCAAGGTCGACGGGGAGGAGATCCTGCGCCGCGTCGAGCGTGAGGGTGTGACCCTCATGTGCGGTGCTCCCGCCGTCGTCGCTGCGATCTTGAGCGCGGCGGAGGCGCGCCGCGAGCGCGGCGAAGCGGTCCCGGGCGCGCACCATGTGCGGATCGTCGTCGCCGGCGCGCCGCCGCCGAGCCGGGTGATCGAGCGCGTCGAAACGGAGCTCGGATGGGAATTCATCCAGATCTACGGCCTCACGGAGACCGCCCCGCTCCTCACGATCAACCGCGCGCCCGCCGAGTGGGACGACCTCGACTCGACCGAGCGCTCGGTCCTGCTCGGGCGCGCCGGAGTCCCGGCGATCGGCGTTCGGATGGACGTCGACGAGGAGGAGGAAGTGCTCGCCCGCTCGAACCACGTGTTCGCGGGGTATTGGCAGCAGCCCGAAGAGAGCGCGAAGGTGTTGGTGGACGGTTGGTTCCACACCGGCGACGGGGGGCACCTCGACGGCGCCTACACCGTCATCGCGGACCGCAAGAAGGACGTCATCATCACCGGGGGAGAGAACGTGTCCTCGATCGAGGTGGAGGATGCGCTGTACCGGCATCCGGCGGTAGCCGAGGCCGCGGTGATCGGCGTTCCGGACGAGAGGTGGGGCGAGACGGTGAAGGCACTCGTCGTGCTCCGGCCGGACGCAGACGTGCGCGAGGCCGAGTTGATCGACCACTGCCGCAGCGTGCTCGCACACTTCAAGTGCCCGACATCAGTGGAGTTCCGCTCGGAGCTCCCACGCACGGCGACGGGCAAGCTCCAGAAGTTCAAGCTGCGCCAGGCCTACTGGGAGGGCCGTGATCGCCTTGTCAACTGAGGCGAACCGCCTTTTGTCACAAGGCGTTTCCCCCTCCAGGGCCGGAGCAGTCTCACCGAGGCATCCAGGCACACCTGCCCCGAAACGCCGCCGTTTTCAACGGCACTCGCCTTTCGCGCGCCGGTGATGCTTGCTTTTCTTACAGAATTCCTCTTGTATGGGTGGGACTTCTCACGTCTCAACAGGAGGTGACGGTGAACAGAACAGAGCTCATCGGTCGAGTGAGCGCGGCGGCGGGATTGGGCCGTCGTGAGGCTGAGTCGGCCATCGAGCACACGATCCACGCGATCACGTCTGCGGTGAAGGGCGGGGACGTCGTGCGGATCACCGGTTTCGGTACGTTCCGTCCGCGCGCCCGTTCCGCTCGCATGGGTCGCAACCCGCAGACGGGTGCGGCAGTTCGAATCCCGGCATCGAAGGGCATCGCCTTCTCGCCGGGTGCCACGTTGAAGGCGGCGCTCAACAGTCGCGGAGCCCTGCCGGCGCCGGGTGCGGCAGCGGCCGCAGCAGCGCCGGCGAAGAAGACTGCCGCCAACAAGGCGCCTGCCAAGAAGGCGGTGGCGAAGAAGGCGCCTGCGAAGGCGGCTCCTGCCAAGAAGACTGCGGCGAACAAGGCGCCTGCGAAGAAGGCTGTGGTGAAGAAGGCCCCGGCCAAGAAGGCTCCGGCCAAGAAGGCCCCCACGACGAAGGCCCCAGCCAAGAAGGCTCCGGCCAAGAAGGCTCCGGCCAAGAAAGCTCCGGCCAAGAAGGCCGCCACGACGAAGGCTTCGGCAAAGAAGACGTCGGCTGCCAAGGCCACGAAGAAGGCCACGAAGAAGCGCTGAGCTCCGCTTCTCAGACTCGTCCGACAGGTCCCGGTGGTCGTTCGACTACCGGGACCTGTCGCGTCCGTCTGGCCCGAGCCTCGCCTTGCCGACGCCGCCACCGCCGGTCAGAGCCGCTCGATCCGCTTGAACGCTTCGCCTCGCTCGAGCCCGGCGAGCGCACCGTGCTCGCCGAGGCGGTCGAGGACGTGACTGCGGAAGCCGGCGATCTCCGGGTTGTCCTCGTCGGGCCCCTCGTGTGTGGAGATCCCCATCGTCGAGCGGAACTGGCTCCGATGAGCGAGGAGCGCCTTGATCTTGCGTTCCTCGAAGCCGGTCACGTCCTCCACGTGGTCGGCCTCGTCGGCTTCCCACAGCAGCAGAGTCGTCGGGCGGTGCGGCTCCGTGCCGAGCTCGGGGAAGAAGAGGGGGTCCCTGGCCGCCACGATCCCGTCGGTCACGAGGAAACCGGCATGACGGTGGTCGGGGTGGAGCCGGTAGCGCTTCCATGGATCGTGACCGAGCACCACGTCGGGCTGGACCCTCCGGATCCACGACGCGACTTCGATCCGCTGACGTAGACCGGAGTCGAGCTCACCGTCGTGCCAGCCGAGGAAGACCACCTCGCCCCTGCCACCGAGGGCTCGCGACGCTTCGCGCTGCTCCTCGCGCCGGACTGCAACGAGCTCAGCCGGATCCTGCGAAGCGTCCCAGGTTCCTTTGGACCCGTCCGTGCAGACGAGATGGTGGATCTCGCAACCGCTCGCCGCCCACTTGGCGAGGGTGCCGCCGGCACCGAACTCGATGTCGTCAGGATGGGCTCCTATGGCGAGGGCGATGCTCGGGACGGACAGATTCGTCGTGGGAGATGTCGGCATGATCGCCGACGATATCGGGGAGGCCGACTGAGGCAGGAAGGTGCAGGCCTCAGCGGGCGAGCAGCTCGAGGTCGGACGGCACGTCGACATCGGCAGCTAGGTCGTCGTCCTCCACGACCTCGCACTCGAGCCCGAGACGCACCGCCTCGGTGAGGTGACGCCCGAACGACCCCGGTCCGTACGAGAAACGGAAGCCCATCCCCACCGGCACCGCGATCACGTTCGTCCCGTCCCGGCGACGGTCTGGCACGATCGTGACCGAGGGAGAGCGACTGCCGGCGTCTCCGATGCGACCGAAGCTGCTCACGCGGGGCAGGTCGGCATGGGCGACTACGACCACCCGGGCGCCGGTGTCCGCCAGGCGGGCGACTCCCTCTTCGACGGCACCCGACAACCCGCGTCCCGGCGTCCAGATGACGGCAGCTCCGAGGGACTCGGCGAATGCCGCCACGTCGTGGTCGTCGCACACGACCGAGACGGGGAAGGGCGACGCGGCGAGGATGACCCGAGCCGCGAGCTCACGCGCGAGCGCCGCACGGCCGGGTTGCGCCAGCACGGGCGCGAGGCGCAGCTTCGAGTCGTGGAACGCCTTCACGGGTACGAGAACTGCCTTCACCCGAGCCATGCTAAGGGGGACGGCTCACCGGGACAGGTAGCCTGACACCGAGTCTCGGAAGGAGCGGCGTGGAGGCCAAGAGCGCACCGGTCTTCGGTTCGAGTTGCCGGGAGGACATCGTCGCGGCACTCCGTACGTTGCTGCTCGCCCGCGGGTCCTCCGAGGAGGAGTTCGAGCGAGCTCTCGCCGAGGATCGGGTGGACCTCCTTGTCATCGACCGCCTGCTCATGCCGCACGAGTCGAGAGACATGACCGGCCCCGAGATCAGCGAGGCCTCGGGTATGCCTCTCGAGGAGGCAGGAAAGCTCTGGCGCGCGCTCGGCTTCCCGGAGCCGGGCGCCACTCCGATGTTCAACGAGCAGGACGTCGACGCGTTGCGCACGATCCGCGGGCTCACCGAGCTCGGCGTCTCGGGAGCGGACACTTCGGTCCAGGTGACACGCGTGCTCGGTCAGTCGATGGCGCGCCTAGCGGACGCGCTCGTCGCGTCCGCCGACGCCGCGGCGCAGGACGGAGGACGTCCCGCGTGGGCGACCGAAGCCGGGGGCGAGGGCCTCCTGCTCGCCGAGGCCATCGCCTTCTCCTCCGAGATTGTGTTCCCGAGCATGGAGAAGCTGCTCGTCTATGCGTGGCGCCGCCACATCCAGGCCGCCGCACGCCGGCTCGCGTCCGTGCGCCGTGACGGCTCGTACGAGAGCTCGATGTTGACGAGGATGACGGTGGGTTTTGCGGACATGGTCGGGTTCACGGCGCTCAGCTCGCAGCTCTCTGCGGATGCTCTGGCCCAGCTGGTCGATCGTTTCGAGGATCTGGCGCACTCCACGGTCGTGGGCGGCGGCGGCCGTCCCGTGAAGATGATCGGTGACGAGGTCATGTTCGTGGCGAGCCAGCCTCTCGACGCCGTGAGGATCGCTCTCTCTCTCGTCGACGCCTACGCGGACGACGAGCTGTTGTCCGATGTCAGGGTGGGCCTGGCTACTGGCCCCGTGCTCTTGCGGGAGGGTGACTTCTTCGGCAGCGTGGTGAATCGCGCCCATCGAACCGTGTCGATCGCGGACGCCGGCACAGTGCTCGCCGGCGACGAGGTCAGGGCGGAGATCCAGGTGCTGCCGGACGGCGACCCCGACGACCTCGTATGGGCGCCCCTCAAGCCGCGCGAGCTGAAGGACATCGGTCGCGTGAAGCTCTGGCAGGTGCGTCATGCCGGTACGGGTACCTCCGAGGAGCGCCGGTCCGGCCACCGGTGGCGCCGCCTCTCGGACATGAGCTCGGAGCTCGCCACGCTCCGCGCACGCGGGGAGCGCGTGATCGGCGCGATGGGTGTGGCTGACGGGGGTCACGCAGGGGCTTCGTGACCACCCTTCCGCGCTTGGTAGCCTCGCCCGCCATGGCTGACGCTCCGGGTCTGCTCGCCGACCGCCTTCTCGAGGGGTCGCTGGCGGACGTTTCCCTACTCGCCGACACAGGAGAGGGGCTCGACACCCGCCTGCTGCCGTCGGCAACCGTCATCAAGATCGGCGGGCAGAGCATCATCGACCGGGGCAGGCGGGCAGTGTTCCCGCTCCTCGAGGAGATCGAGAGCCTCCTTCCGGAGCACCGCCTGATCATCGGCACGGGAGCGGGCACGAGGGCGCGGCATGCCTACAGCGTCGGGGTGGACCTTCGCCTTCCGACGGGCGTCCTCACCATGCTCGGTACCGGTGTGGCGATGCAGAACGCCCGGATCCTCGGCTACCTCCTCGCCAAGCACGGGATCCCC
>JAJYGW010000284.1 GCA_021790615.1 Actinomycetes bacterium
TGCGGCCCCTGCGGCCGAACAACGCGCGCCGAGCGAGGAACTGCGCGCCCTGCTCGAGGATCGGCTCGCGCGCGTCGTGAACTACCTGGCGGCGACGGCGCTGCTGGCCATCGTCGTCCTCATGGTCGTGAAGCCCGGGTCCCCGCATTCCTAGCCCGGGCGCTGCCGACGCGATCCGACGCGGCGGCCATCTCGCCTGTGGGTCGAGCACGACGGGCCGCCACGAGTAAGGTCACCGATGGTGCGCCGGGAAGCCTGGTCGGCAATGGCATAGCCGACCGTCTTGGAGGAGCACCGGCCGTGGGCGACACGCAGTTCTTCGTTGTGGTGGTCGTTGTGGCAGGTGCCGCGTTGGCTGCCGTTCTCTCGAACCGGCTCGCAGCGCGAGCGGCAATTCCTGCGCCTGCGTTCTTCTTCTTGGGGGCGGCGGTCGCCGTCGCGGTCGTCCCGGCGCTCCACGCGCCGCACGGCCTGACCGTCCAGCGGGTGGTGAGCGCAGCGCTCGTGGGCATCCTGTTCGCAGGTGGCCTGGACATCGGGTGGACGCGCTTTCGCTCGGCTCTCGGTCCGATCACCACGCTCGGAGCCCTCGGGACGCTCCTCACCGCCGGTGCGGGCGCCGTGCTCGTCCACCTGGCGTTCGGCCTCAGCTGGTACTTCTCGCTCCTGGTGGGGACCGCCGTCGCTCCCACGGACCCGGCGGTGGTGTTCTCCGTGCTCGGGCGACGCGAGGTCGCCGGTCACAGCGGCCTGATCCTCGAAGGCGAGTCCGGTGTGAACGACCCCGTCGGCATCGCCCTCATGGCCAGCCTCGTCACCGCGGGCGGTCTCAGCGCCGGGGCCTTCGCCCACGTCGGGTGGTCGTTCCTTTTGCAAATGGCCGTCGGGGCGACGTTCGGCGCCTTCGGCGGCCGGGCCCTGCTCGTCTTCGCCCGCAAGGTCCCGCTCCCGAGCGAGAGCCTCTACCCCCTCCGCACGCTCGCCAGCGCCTTCCTTATCTACGGCGCCGCCTCGCTCGCCCACGGATCAGGGCTCCTGGCGGTCTTCGTTGCCGGCATCGTGCTCGGCGACGAGCGGATGCCCTACAAAGGTGAGATCGAGCGCTTCCACGCGGCGCTCGCCAGCCTCGGCGAGATCGTGGCCTTCACCGTCCTCGGCCTCACCGTCGACTTCTCGGTGATCGTCCGGCCCGATGTGTGGGTACCAGGTCTCGTGCTCGGAGCCGGGCTGACGCTCGTCGTCCGCCCCGTGCTCGTCAGAACGTGCCTGCTCCGGGCGAAGCTCGAGTCGAACGAGCGAAACTTCGTCCTGTTCGCCGGGCTGAAGGGGGCAGTGCCGATCCTGCTCGGCACCTTCATCGTGAGCGCCCGACTGCCCGACGCCCAGCGTCTCTACGGCATCGTGGTCGTGGTCGTGGTCTTCTCCGTCCTCGTCCAAGGCAGCCTCGTTCCCACGCTCGCTCGGTTGGCGCACCTGCCGATGCGCTCGGTCGAGCTCGAGCCGTGGTCCCTGGGCCTTCGCCTCCAAGAGGAGCCCACCGCGGTCCACCGGGTGGTCGTCGCACCCGGCTCGGCCGCTGACGGCTGCACGGTCGGCGGGCTTCGCGGCTTGCCGGCCAACGCGTGGATCAGCCTCGTGGTCCGTCATGGCCGCGTCGTGGCGGTCACCGGGGACACCGAGCTGCGGGCCGGCGACGACGTCCTCGTCATTGCGGACCTGGAGCCCGGCCAGGATCTCAGCGCGACGTTCGAGAACCGCCACCAGGCACGCTGAGCCCCCGACCGACGAGCTGGCTGGTCCCGGCGCCCAGCAGTCGGGTCCCGGCGCCTGCTGCCCTCGAGCGTGGTGCGGCGCACCCAGCAGCCTCACCGCGAGGCGGCAGCGCCCGGGGGTGCCGGCGCAGCTCGGGGCCCACGAGTGCCGACCCTTCGAGCCGAGCGCCGCGCGCTCACAGAGCCGAAGGCGAGCGCGAGGAGCCCGTAGATGCCGAGCACGCCGGCAGCGCCAGCGCCGAACGCCGCCGTGGCGATCCCGGCTGCGACGGCGAAGTCGCGCATGGCGAGCGGGAGGAGCAAGCCCGGCCGCCCTGCGGGATCGACACCTCGGGCGACGAGAGCGCCGAGCGAGGCGGCCCCAGCGAGGAAGGCGAGCAGCAAGCCCGCGGCGACCAGGTCGCGGGCACCGGGGCGTACCTGGCTGGCGACCTCGAAGAGCAGGACGAGCAGGGCCAGGAGGCTCACGAGCCGGCCGAGGTCCACGGTACGTGGCCAGCGACGAAGCACCCGCGCGAGAGCGGCACCCGCGCCGAGCGGCAGGGCGACAACCAGGACGAGGGTGGTGAGCACTCCGACGGTGTGCAGGCCGTCGGTCGAGGCGAGAAGGGCGAGGATCGGCCCCGAGGCGACGACGGTGATCGCGCTCGAGGCGACGAGCAGCGCGGCGGCGACCGAGATCTCACCGCCGGCCAGCCCGGTGAGCCCCACCGAAGCGATCTCGGCCGGGGCGACCCCGACGGCGAGGATCCCGTCGCGGACCCCTGGCGGGGCGGCTCGGCTGAGCGCCCATGCCAACGCCGGCAGGACCACCGTGCTGGCGACCATCGCATATGCGATCCGACCCCTGCGCACCTGGAGCGGGCGAGCGTCGGCTCTCTCGAGAGCCAGCCCTGCGGCGAGGACCAGAACGGCGAGCGTCGGATCGATGCCTCCGGACCTGTCCAACGCGCGACCGGTGTGTGGCAACGCGACACCGACCGCCCCGACCACCACCATCAGGGGAAGAAGCAGCTTCTCCAGAGCGCTTGCCGCGCGGCTCATGGTCGCTCGCTCAGCCGCTGCCCGGATCCACCGTTCGCCGGAGGACTGGCGCGCCCGGAGCCGTCACGTCCCGGCGGACTCATGGCGGTGCCCGCCTTGGCAGTCCCCCTTGGCTTCGACGTCGCCTTCTACGCGACCGAAGGCCGCCAGCTGCGGGGTCTCACGGAGCGAGCGCTTGAGCTCGGCGAACCCGCCGAAGCGTGCCAGCGCGACGACGTGCTCCCACAGCTCGAGCGCCTCATCGGGGCGGGGGAGCCGGCTGATCACCGGGCCGAACAGGGCGGTGCCGCCAGGAGGCTCGAAGTGGAGGATCGGCGTGCCCACGCCCTTTCCGGTAAGCGACAGGGCCCTGTCAGTCTCGGCGCGGATCTCGGGGTCGAACGAGGCGTCGGACGCCGACTCGGCGAGCCCGACGGGGAGGCCCAGGCCGGCGAGGATCCCGGCGGCGAATCCGGCCGGGTCGCGCTCGAGGTGCTCCTGGTGGCCCGGGCCAGAGTCGAACAGCTCGGCACCGTAGGCGGCGTAGACGGGGCCGACGGCGGCAGGACCACGCGAAGCGCGGACCGCAGCGGCGACGCGGAGCAGCTCGAGTCCGGCGGTGTGGCTCCGCTCGTAGCCGGCGGGGAACTCGGTGGCGTAGTCCGCCTCGGCGTTCACGAGGCGAAGCGAGATGAATCGCCATTCCACCTGGTAGCTCCGCCGGTCGGCGACGAGGCGCACCCACTTGCTCGTCATCCAGGCGAAGGGGCACACCGGGTCGAAGTAGAAGTCGAGATCGGCCATCACCTCTCCTCTCCAGTCAGGCCGCGCGGCTCAGTGGGCGCGCGGGGCCGGAGGTGAGTCCCTCGACGACATCGTCAGCGAGGCTTACGTCGGCGCCATCAGGCCCGTCGGCGCCGGACAGGTGTGGGCGTGGGGTGCGCATCGCCCGGGATCGTAGCGACCGGTTCATCCGTCGCCATTACGTGGGGCCGCGCGAGAACACACCCATTTCTCGGCCCGGACTCAGAGCGTGGGCGAGGGGGGACTTGAACCCCCACATCCTTTCGGACACAGGAACCTGAATCCTGCGCGTCTGCCTATTCCGCCACTCGCCCGAGTGCGGGTGACAGCGTAGTCTGCGTTCCAGGGGCCGCTTCCGAGGCGCGGTGCCCGCTCGATGCCCCGAGGTCCCCTTGCGGAGCGCCGCGATGACTCGCGGTGCCACCCGCAGCATCGTGCCGAGCGCGAAGGCATCCGGAGTGTCGGGTACCGTGACTGTGAGAGATGGGCGCATCGCGGGTAGCATCCCTGCGCCGTTCCCGGAGGGAGCGAGCCGGAGCCCGCCGATCGGCAGGCGACGCGCGGCAATTCCCTCCGGCACAACCAAGCAGCCAAGCGGCAGCCGCTCCTCGCCCCGGGGAGAAGCGGATCGTGCCGGTAGGATTGATCGAACCTATGGGACTCCAGCAGTTCGAGGAGCGTCTCGAGCGCCTGGTGGAGGGGACGTTGTCGAAACCGTTCCGGAGCAGCCTTCAGCCCGTCGAGATCGGCCGCAGGCTGACGAGGGAGATGGACCTTCACCGGCGTGTGGGCGTGCGCGGCCTGATCGCGCCGAATTCGTTCACGGTCACTCTCTCGCCTGCAGAGGTGGACCGGTTCGCCAACTTCATCGACGCCTTGTCGCGCGAGCTGGCCGACGCAGCACGCGAGCATGCCCGGATCGAGGGCTACACGTTCGTCGGACCTGTGGACGTCCAGGTGTACGAGGGCGCCGGGCTCCGGCCAGGACGGTTCGTCGTGGCCTCCGAGGTGGTCGAGGGTCCTGAGGAGAGCCCCCACGCCGAGCTGGTCCTTCCTGACGGCAGCCACGTGACGCTCGGCGACGGGACGGTCACGTTGGGCCGGCTCCCCGAGTGCGACGTCGTGCTCAACGATCCGAACGTGAGCCGCAGGCACGCGGAGCTTCGGCGTACGGCTGACGGCGTGGTCGTGACCGACCTCGGCTCCACGAACGGCACGCGTGTGAATGGCATGCCGGTGCGAGAGCAGGAGCTGGTCAGCGGCGACGAGATCACCGTCGGGTCGACGACCCTGGTCTTCGAGCTCTCGTGAGGATCTGGGTCGCCGCCTTTCACGTGCTGTTCGCGACCGGCTACTCGGGTGCCGTCCGACTCGCGCAGTGGTGTGTGGTCGCGCTCATCTTCTTGTTCTTCCTTCGGGTCATGCGCGCGGTCTGGGTGGAGGTGCGGCCTGCGGGTCCGCGCCATGGGCGCTCGAACCCGAGGCCAATGGCTGAGCCACGCGTGGAAGCCGGTGCAGCTCCGAGGCGAGGGAAGGGCCCTTTGCACCTCGAGGTGATCGAGCCCCTTGATCGAGCGGGCCAGCGCTTTGACGTCGACGAGGAGCTGACGGT
>JAJYGW010000008.1 GCA_021790615.1 Actinomycetes bacterium
CTCGTCGACGTCGCGAACGTCGGCGGCGAGGACTCCCCGCCGGTGCGCCTCGCCGCTGGCCAGGTGGAGGGCGAGCTGGCGTCGGTGCCGAACGGATACCCGATCAAGCTGCTCGTCCGCCTGCCGCGGGAGAGGGCGGGGAGCCATGGGAGCGGCACGGCCGGGTCCGCGCCCGACCAGAGTGCGGCGGTTCAGCCGGGCGACGCAACGGACGTCCGCCGAGGCGAGGCGACGGACGGCCGCGCAGCCGGCGTGGCGGTCGGCACCGGGAACGAGGGGGCCGAACCCCGCGTCCTTGCTCGCAGCCTGCTCGACGGGCTGGTCGAGGTGACCTCGTCGAGCGACCCGTACCTGCTCGAGATCTCGGCAGCCGGCGTGACGAAGGCGTCGGCGGTGGCGAAGGTCGCGGCGGCACACTCGCTCGACGCCTCGGCCGTGGTCGCGTTCGGTGACATGCCGAACGACGTGCCGCTCCTCGAGTGGGCGGGCTGGGGGGTCGCCATGACAGGCGGCCATCCGGCGGCGATCACCGTGGCCGACGAGGTGGCTCCTCCGGCGGAGGAGGATGGCGTTGCAGTGGTCGTGCGCCGGCTCGCCGCGCAAGGCCGGCTCCGCCGGGTTGGGGCCGGTCGCGTGCAGCAACGGGCCGGGCTGGCGGCGGAGCCTCGGCCGGGTTCCGAGCGGGCCGGCTGACGTCGGGCGGGCCGGCTGGCGCAGTCTGGTCGGGTCGCGCTGGTAAGCCTCGTCCCGGTGTGGTCCGACGGTGCGCCAGCGCCGTTCAGGCTGGTTGCTGCGCAGCCTGCTGGATTCGTCGACGGGCGACCGAGACGAGCTGGGCGGCGAGCACCTCGGGCGCGACGCCCGGGTCGACGTAGGCCGCTGCGCCGGCCTCGAGATAGCGCGCTGCCTCCGCGCCCGAGTGCCCCCGGTGCGGGGCGCCCGTACCGACCACCACGATGTCGACCCGCCGGTGGTGCCAGCGAAGGGCATCGGCGTCCGGGAGGTCGGCAGAGGGGACGACCACGATGTCTGGCGCGTGGTCGAGCACGCCACCCACCTGCCAACCCTCGCCGAGCAGCTCGCCGAGCGGGCCGCGATAGGTCGCCGCTCGCCCGACCAGGAGGACGCTCACCTGGGCACCGACCGGGTTCGCAGCGACCCGCGCGTCCCTCGCGGCACGACCCCCTGCCCCCTCCCGCACTCTCGTCTCTCGCATCCCACCTCCTCACGTCGCGTCGCCGGCCCGTCCACATACCCCGTCTTGCCGCGACGCCCACGCTCCTCGGCAGCCCGCGTGACCCGGTTCACCCGGACTCGCGTGCACGACTCCCGTTACTCAGGATGGCCCGGGGATGTGAGCCCGGTGTGAAGCGCGGGTGAGGGTGTGGCGCGAGCCGGCGAGGGCCCCGGCGACGCCGTGGACACACGGTGCCCCGGCGAGGCCCCGGCGCCCCCCGCAGGGCCTACGGGGCCCCGGCGAGGCATTGGCGGGTACCCTGCATCCCATGCCACCTTGGCCGCCCGCCGACGGGGTGGTGGCGGCTGCGCGCCAGCGCCGGACGTTCGCGATCATCAGCCACCCGGACGCCGGCAAGACCACGCTGACCGAGAAGCTGCTCCTCTATGCGGGCGCTGTCGCTGAGGCCGGGGCGGTGCGGGCGCGCGAGGGTCGTCGGCGGGTCCGCTCGGATTGGATGGCGCTCGAGCAGGAGCGGGGGATCTCCATCTCGTCGACGGTGCTGCAGCTGCACGTCGGCGGACGCGTGCTCAACCTGCTCGACACGCCGGGCCACCGTGACTTCTCCGAGGACACCTACCGGGTGCTCGCCGCTGCGGACGCAGCGATCATGGTGCTGGATGTCGCGAAGGGCATCGAGCCCCAGACGAGGAAGCTCTTCGAGGTCTGCCGGGCGCGTCACCTGCCGATCCTCACGTTCTTGAACAAGTGCGATCGCCCCGGCCGGGACCCACTCGAGATCGTCGACGAGCTAGAGGACCAGCTGGCGCTCCGCGCCACGCCGGTCACCTGGCCGGTCGGGGAGCCGGGCGATCTCCGCGGGCTCGCGGACTTCCGCCGGGACTGTTTCGTGCGCTACGGGCGGACCACCCGAGGTGCGACGGTGGCAGAGGAGGAGGTCCTCTCGCCGACGCACGCAGCCGCCGAGGAGGGCGCCGAGTGGGCTCGCGCCGAGGAGGCGGCGGCGCTGTTCCGGGAGGTCGGCGCCACCCTCGACGAGAAGAGCTTCCTCGCCGGGGAGTCGAGCCCGCTGTTCGCCGGCGCAGCGCTCACGAACTTCGGGGTCCGCCACCTGCTCGAGGCGATCGAGGAGCTCGCGCCCGCACCCGTGCCAGCCCGAGACGCAGACGGGCTGGAGCGACCCCTCGAGGCGCCGTTCTCCGGCTTCGTCTTCAAGATCCAGGCCAACATGGACCCGTCGCATCGCGACCGGGTCGCCTTCGTGCGCACGTGCTCCGGGCACTTCGAGCGGGGAATGACCCTCACGCTCGCCCGGACGGGGCGGCCGTTCTCCACCAAGTACGCCACGTCGCTGTTCGGCTCGGCGCGCCAGACCATCGACGAGGCCTACCCCGGTGACATCGTCGGGCTCGTCAACGCCACGGGCGTCCGGGTCGGCGACACGCTCTTCACCGGCCCGCCCGTGCAGTTCCCGCCCCTCGCCACCCTTGCGCCGGAGCTCTTCACGGTCGCCAGGGCCGCCGACGTCTCCCGGTTCAAGCAGTTCCGGCGCGGCGTCTCGGAGCTCGAGGAGGAGGGAGTCGTGACGGTGCTGCGCGACGAGGCCTCGGGTGACGCCGAGCCGATGCTCGCCGCCGTCGGCCAGATGCAGTTCGAGGTCCTGAGCTACCGCTTGCGGGAGGAGTACGGCGTCGAGGTGGTGCTCTCGCCCGCGCCCTACACGGTCGCCCGCCGGACCGATCGGGCGACCGCGGAGGCGCTGGCGGCGCAGCGGAGCGTCCGGGTCATGGAGCGGCGCGACGGGCTGTTGCTGGCGCTCTTCGAGAGCCCCTACTGGCTCGACCGCCTGCAGCGGGACCATCCCGAGTACCGCCTCGAGGAGCTCGTGGTCGACTGACTCCAGTTCCGACCCCGGTCTGCGGCGGCCACCCGTGCGCGTCGTCGGTCGGAGCGCAGGTTCGTGCTGCGGGAGTCCCTGTGTCAGGATTGGTCGTCTCCACGAAGAGAGGCTGCCAGCAGAGGATGCGGCTCTGGGCGGTGAGCCCGGGCCCCGAGCCGGAGCACGGAGGGACGACATGGGTCCGGAGCGCGCACGGCAAGCCCGGCTCGAATCGCCACGGCACCCTGGACGAGCGCCGGAACTGGCTCGTCGCTGGCCGACCCAGGTCCCACTCGCACCTGTCGTGTCGTCCGAGGCAGTGTTGGCACTCCAGCGGACAGCCGGCAACCGTGCCGTGTCGTCGGCGATCCGCGCCCAGCGGATGGGCGGCGGGCCCGGGGTGCTGGTCCAGCGCGGAGGCAGGGGTGGGAGGAGGACCCGACGGACGCCCGTACGGTCGTCGAGCCCGCCCTCGAAGTCGTCGTCGACCGCCTTGACGACGCTCCCGCCCTCGAGCCCGCCCTCGAAGTCGTCGTCGACCGCCTTGACGACGCTCCCGCCGCCTCGCTCGATGGTCCTCGTTCCCGTCACCACCGCAGCCGTCCTGAGTACGCCGAGCGTCCTCGATCAGGCAAAACAGCTCAGCCAGAGGCAGCAGGCGGAGAGCCACAAGCCGTCGCAGAGCCCCGAGCAAGCACCGACCCCCTCGCCCTCGACGTCCCCCGAGCAAGCACAGACCCCCTCGCCCTCGACGGCGGAACGAGTCGGCGAGCTCTCCGCCAACCTTGCCGGAGGGGTGCTCGACGTCTGGGAGGGGGTGGAGACGGTCGTCGACTCGTCGAAGGACACCGCGACTCGCGGGGCGGGCGGCGCGAAGGTGGTCGGTGCCACCACCACCCTGATCTCGAGCATCGGCAAGGAGTTCGAGCTCGTCGGGGAGAGTGGGGCGCGCCTCGCAGGCCAGGTCACCGAGACCTGTGGTGCCCTCGGCGCGCTGGGCGAGTTCTGCTCCGCTGCATCCCAGGCGTGGAGCAAGAGCGGGACTGCCGAGACCATCTTCGAACTGGTGCAGAAGACCGCTGCGCTCGCTGCGGGCGCGATGAAGACCCTCGACGCGTACCTCGACCTCTCGAAGACGTACCCGGACTTCGAGAAGTGGGTGGCGAAGGGTGCCATTCCCGGCACCGCGATCGTCCTTGCTGCCATCAAGGCGTACAGGAAGATCCACGAGATGTGGGGCCTCTCCGCGAGTCGCGCGAAGCTGATGGACTACATCGAGAGCCTGAAGCTCCACCGGAAGCGACGTGTCCGGGACCAGGCCACCGTCGCGTCGAAGCTGATCGAGACCATCGACAGCAAGTGGTGGAAGGCCTTGGTGGACGTCGTCAGCAGCGGCATGGAGGTTGTCGGGGAGCTGATGAAGTGGAGCACGGTGACGCTGGCCGTCGGGGCAGTCGTCGGCGGGATGTCGAAGGTGGTCCCGTTGGTGGCCAAGCTCGTGCCGGTCGGGTACTCGCTGTACGCGAGCTTCAGCAACTGGATCTGGGGTTCCGCCAACGCGACGACCGTGGCGAACGGCGGAACAGTCGTGGTGAAGGGGGAGTGGGACGACCTCCGGGACCTGATCTCGAGGCGTCGTGGCGACCCCTTCGGGAAGCTCCTGTGCGAGACGCTCGAGCTCTCCGTCCAGGACGCGAAGGACACGTCGAAGGTCGAAGCGGCGCTCCAGAAGTTCGCGGCATAGGAGGGCCCGAGCGGCTCGCCGGCGGCTCCGCCCGGTCGGCGACAGGGGCCCGCTCAGGGGGGTGTCGTGACCGGCGGCGGTGCATCGAGGACCGGGAGGGTGATCGACGACGGGTGCGCCGGGTCGTGGAGGACGGCCTGGTTGGCAACTCGTCCGTGCCGAGCCGTAGACCGGGGCTCGCCGGTGCCGAGGTTGCGTGCGAAGCGGGGGTGCGCTCCCGAGGAGACCTGGAGCCGGACGCGCTCGCCGGGCATGAAGGCACAGGCCGTGGAGGAGAGGGCGAGCTCGACCAGCACCGGTAGCTCGCGGTCGGGGCCGGGCGGGCGGGGCACGGACACCGCCGCGTCGCAGACGTTGACCGAGCG
>JAJYGW010000267.1 GCA_021790615.1 Actinomycetes bacterium
CGATCTCGGGTCGAGGTGCTCGACCTGCGCGAGTCGGATCTGAACGGGATCGACTCGGTGACGTTCGTCGTGAAGGGTGAGGACGCCTGGCAGCGACTGAAGCACGAGGCAGGGCCTCACCGGGTCCAGCGCGTCCCGGTGACAGAGTCGCAGGGACGTGTGCACACGTCCTCGGCGGCCGTGAACGTGCTGCCGGAGGCGGACGAGGTCGAGATCGAGATCGACCCGAACGACCTCCGCGTCGATGTGTACCGCTCCACCGGGCCGGGCGGGCAGTCCGTCAACACGACCGACTCCGCCGTGCGCATCACACACCTTCCGACGGGCCTCGTGGTCTCGATGCAGGACGAGAAGAGCCAGATCCAGAACCGGGCGCGGGCGATGCAGGTGCTGAGGGCCCGCCTCTACGAACTGGAGCAGAGCCGCCAGGATGCGGAGCTCGCCGTCCAGCGCAAGGCCCAGGTCGGCTCGGGCGGGAGGTCCGAGAAGATCCGCACGTACAACTTCAAGGAGAACCGGGTCACCGACCACCGGATCAACCTCACCCTCTACAAGCTCGACCGAATCCTCATGGGCGATCTCGACGAGATCGTCGACGCCCTCGTCGCCGATGAGCGGATCCGCCAGCTCCAGAGCGCCTGAGCGCCGCCTGCTCGCCCGCGAGGTCGAGAAGCTCGTCGGCAGCGCGCGGGAAGCTCGCTGGATCGTCGAGGAGGTGGGGGGTGACGAGGTGCGGGCCACTGCTCTCGCCCTGCGTCGGATGGCAGGCGAGCCGCTGCAGCACGTCCTCGGTCACTGGGGGTTCCGGCGGCTGGACCTCGTGACGGATGGCCGCGCCCTTGTCCCGAGACCAGAAACGGAGACCGTCGTCGACCTCGCCCTCGCTCACCTCCGACGGTTGCGCGTGGCGGGCGCGTTGTGGATCGCCGATCTCGGCACGGGCTCGGGCGCCATCGCCTGCGCGCTCGCCGACGAGCTGGACCCTCGGCTCGACGTGCACATCCTTGCCGCGGAGGCGTCTGCCGACGCGCTCGCGCTGGCGAGGGAGAACGTGGAGCGGACGAAGACCGGTGGCCGTGTCGAGCTCGTGAAGGGGGACTGGTTCGAAGCGCTGCCTCCGGAGGCCGGAGGGCGGCTCGACCTGATCGTGTCGAACCCCCCGTACCTGGCCGAGGCGGAGCTGGCGATGCTCGACGCCGTCGTCCGCGACCACGACCCGCACCGCGCCCTCATCGCCGGGCCGAGCGGGCTCGAGTGCCTCGAGCACCTGATCACCGGTGCGCCCGAGTGGCTCGCTCGGGGCGGAGCCCTCGTGCTCGAGATCGCTCCGCATCAGAGGGAGGCCGTGATGGACCTGGCCGCCCGGACAGGCTTCCGCATGGCGCGGGTGCACGACGACCTCGCCGGCCGGCCGCGGGTGCTGGTGGCGGAGCGTTGATGACGGCAAAAGCACTCGACCGGGCCGTGGAAGCAGTAGCCCGGGGCGCCGTGATCGGGATCCCGACGGACACGGTCTACGGGATCGGCGCCGATGCGCGCCTCCCCGGAGCGTCTCGCCGCATCTTCGAGGTGAAGGGTCGCCCGGAGTCGGTTGCGCTCCCCGTGCTGATCGGGGAGCCCGGCGATGCCGGAGCGCTCGCAGAGCTCGATGACCGGGCTCGCCGCCTCATCGAGCACCATTGGCCGGGGCCGCTCACACTCGTGTTGCGCCGAGCGCCGGGTGTCCTGCTCGACCTCGGTGGCGACCCGAACACGGTCGGGCTCCGCTGTCCCGACCATCTCGTGGCGAGGGCGATCCTGCGTCGCACAGGACCGCTCGCCGTCACGAGCGCCAATCCCCACGGCGGTGCGCCTGCCCACACGGCTGCCGAGGTGCGCGACCGGCTCGGGCCGAACGTCGAGCTCGTGGTCGACGGCGGCACGTGCGACGGCTCGCCGTCCACCGTCATCTCCCTTGTCTCGGAGGAGGCTCTCGTGATGCGTGAGGGAGCCCTTGCCGGGCAAGCGCTGCTGGAGGAGCTCGGCGGAGGCGCACCTTTTTCGGCGACAGGACCCGATCGGTAGACTCCGACCGATGACACCGGCTTCGCGCGGCGCGTCCCCGCTCGCCTTCGTTGCCTCCGGGGTGCTCGCGTCGGATGCGGAGGTGCAAGCGATCCTGGGAAGGGAGCTGCACCGCCAACGGACGACGTTGCAGCTCATCGCTTCGGAGAACTTCACGTCTTTCGCGGTCATGGCGGCATCGGCATCGGTCCTCACGAACAAGTACTCGGAGGGCTACCCAGGAAAGCGGTACTACGGGGGCAACATCTATGCCGACGAGGTCGAGACGCTCGCGAGAGAGCGGGCGAAGTCGCTGTTCGGTGCCGAGCACGCCAACGTCCAACCCCACGCCGGCGCCTCCGCCAACCTCGGCGCCTACCTTGCGCTCGTAGACCCCGGCGACACGATCCTCGCGATGCGCCTCGACCAGGGCGGCCACCTCACCCACGGGTCGCCGGTGAGCATCACCGGCAAGATGTACCGATTCGTCGCCTACGGGGTGACACCTGCCGAAGCCGACGGCAGCGGCGAGCGGATCGATCTCGATCAGGTCCGTGACCTGGCGAAACGTGAACGTCCCCGCCTCATCGTCGCCGGCACCACGGCCTACTCGCGCACCATCGATCCTGCTCCCTTCCGTGAGATCGCCGACGATGTCGGGGCGAGGTTCATGTTCGACGCCGCCCACCCGGCCGGCCTCGTCGCCGCCGGGGAGCATCCGAGTCCAGTGGGTATCGCGGATGTCGTGACCCTGACCACCCACAAGACGCTCCGCGGTCCTCGCGGCGGCGCCATCCTCACCTCCGAGGAGCTGGGGAGGTCGTTCGACTCGGCCATCTTCCCCGGCTTGCAGGGCGGTCCGCTCATGCACACGATCGCAGCCAAGGCGGTCGCCTTCGCCGAGGCCGCCCGGCCCGAGTTCAAGGAGTACGCCAAGCAGGTCCGGGCGAACGCCCGTGCCTTCGCCGACGCCTTGCAGGAGCAGGGATTCCGCCTCGTCGCCGGGGGAACCGACAACCACCTCCTCCTCGTGGACCTCCGGGACTTCGACCCGGATCTCACCGGGAAGGTCGCTCAGGACGCCCTCGACCGTGCCGGGATCACGTGCAACCGCAACCAGATCCCGAACGACCCGCGGCCGCCCTTCGTGACGAGCGGTCTCCGGCTCGGCACCGCAGCCGAGACGACGGCCGGCATGCGTGAGCCCCAGATGGTCGAGGTCGCGTCGCTGATCGCCCGCACCCTCCGTGGCCGCGAGGACGAAGGCGTGATCACCGGGCTGCGCGGCGAGGTAACGGAGCTCTGTGCCGCCTTCGACCCCTACCCGGACGGCCCCTACCCGGACGGCCCCCATCCGGACGGCCCTGCCGTCGCCTGATCGGGCGGTCCGGTGAGCCCGGAGGTCAGCTCCGTCGCTGTAGGCGCCATCGCGGCCGTCTCGACGTTCGCGCTCACATGGCTCGTCCGCAGGATCGCGCTCGGTCGGGGCCTCGTCGTCCAACCGGACCCTGCCCGGGTGCACACCCAGCCGACGCCGACGGCGGGCGGTGTTGCGATGGTGCTCGGTTTCGCGATCGCCGTCCTCCTCGCCGGCCCGCTCGGCCTGTCCCGCTATGCAGTCGGCCACTCCATCTTCTCGCTCAACCTGACGGGGATCGTCGGGGTGGTGGCAGCGGCGGCCGTCATCGGCCTGCTCGGCCTCATCGACGACATCCGATCGGTCTCACCGCCGGCCAAGGTCGCCGGCCAGGTGCTGGCGGCCATGGTCCTGTACTTCTTCGGGGTGACCATGACCCAGATCAAGATCCCGTTCGTCTCCAGTTACTTCGTCCTCGGTGCGCCGATCCTGCCGCTCGTGACGGCGCTCTGGGTCGTCGGGATCGCGAACGCGGTGAACCTCATCGACGGGCTCGACGGGCTCGCCGCCGGCGTCGTCGCGATCGGGTCCGGCACTCTGTGCGTCTACGGGATCCGGCTGATCGACCTCGGCGCGCTGGCGCCGAACAACATCGGTCCGCTGCTGGCGGCGGCGTGCTGCGGGATCTCCATCGGCTTCCTTCCGCACAACTTCCACCGGGCGAAGGTGTTCATGGGCGACACCGGCGCCATGGTCCTCGGGCTGCTCATGGCCGCCGCCACGATGGAGATCGGTGGCCAGGCCTCCTACGTCGTGTCGGGCACGACGTACTTCTTCCTCGCCCCCCTCGTCGTGCCGATCGTGATCCTCGCGGTCCCGATCCTCGACACCGCCCTCGCCATCGTCCGCCGGGCGATCCGCCGCACGGGAGTCATGGAGCGGGATCTCGAGCACCTGCACTACCGCCTCATGCGGCTCGGCCACGGCCATCGGCGTGCCGTCTTGCTCCTCTGGGCGTGGACACTGGTCCTCTCGGGCCTCGCGCTGTACCCGACCTTCTATCCGAAGTGGAACGCCGCGCTGCCCTTTGCCGTCGCGATCCTCGCCATCGCGCTCGTCACGATCTTCCGCCCCGGTGTCGGCAGGCACTCGAGGGGTGCGCTACCGAGCGGCGTCGGGCCGTTCCCGCCCGAGCCCGGTGTCGCAGCCGCAACCGCCTCCGGCGGCGAGCTGTCACCGGAGGCTCATGGCCTCGACGGCCTCGCGGGCTTGCCGGCCGACAACATGCCAGCTCAGGTGGGACGCGCGCGTGCAGCCCATCCCGAGCTCGAGCCGGAGGACGAGGAAGTCGCCGTCCTCGGCGGCCGTGCACCGGGCCATGACGGCAACGGCTACGACGGAGGTGCCCACGACGAGCAGATGGAGAGCTACCGGCGGGCACACCGGCGCCGTTTTGCCCGGCACCATCCTCCGATGCGAGGATAGAGACACGGAAGCGAGCGGCAAGCCCTCGCCGAGCCCTTTTGTGCTGCTCGGGATGGGTCTTTCCATCGCAGCCTGCCTCGTCGCCGGGATGGGTCTCGGATACGCGGTCGGAGCTGCGGTCGGCTTGAGCTTGGTGTTCACTTTCGTCGGGCTCGCCGCCGGCATCGTGGGCGCGGCGGCGCTGCTCCGCGCTCAGCTCAGGAAGTACACGTAACGAGCCAGCAGCGTGGCCGGCCGGTCGGAGAGGGACTCGGGCGGCCCCGTTGCGAGGAAGCGACGACCGGGACATGAACTC
>JAJYGW010000360.1 GCA_021790615.1 Actinomycetes bacterium
CTCCTCGGCAGGGAGGCGCGCCGGCTCGGGGTCCACGTGCTGCTGGCTCCGACACTGAACCTGGTCCGCTCACCGCTCGCCGGGCGGGCCTTCGAGTGCCTGGGTGAGGATCCACTCCACGTGGCGTTGCTCGGCGCGTCCTACGTCAGCGGTGTCCAGGAGCTCGGCGTCGCTGCGACGGCGAAGCACTTCGTCGCGAACGAGTCCGAGCTGGACCGGATGCGCTACGACGTGTTCGCGGACGAGGATGCGCTCCGGTCGGCACAGCTGCTCCCCTTCGAGGAGGCTGTCCGCTCCGGCGGTGCATGGGCGGTCATGGCTGCCTACAACCGGGTCGGCGGGGTGGCCATGACCGAGCACGCCCGGCTCCTCCTCGAGATCTTGAAAGGCGAGTGGGGCTTCGACGGGGTGGTCGTGTCGGACTGGTACGCAACGACCTCCACTGCAGGATCGGCCCTCGGCGGGCTCGACCTCGTGATGCCAGGGCCGGGTGGGCCGTGGGGGGCCGCGCTCTGCCGCGCGGTCGAGGCCGGCGAGGTGCCGGAGGAGGCTGTCCGTGACAAGGTTGCCCGGCTGCTCCGCCTGGCGGACCGGGTCGGCGCGCTCGCGGCGCGCCACGAGCCAGGCCCGCCCACCCCCAGCCCCGATGCGCTCCCGGCGCGCCTCGCGGAGCGCTCGATGGTGCTGCTCGCCAACGACGGCGTGCTGCCCCTCGTCCCCGAGTCGCTCCAGCGGGTGGCGTTGCTCGGACCGGCGGCAGTCGACCTGGTCCTCCAGGGCGGAGGGAGCGCACAGGTCGTACCCCCTCGGCACCGCTCCCTCGCTGACGAGCTCACCGCCCTCCTCCCGGCGGACTGCGCGCTGCGGCTCGAGGCGGGCGCGGCCAGGGACGAGTGGCCGGAGCCGCTCCGAGCCGGTCCGGGGGTGCATCTCGAGCTGGCAGTGCTCGATGCCGGCGGGGTCGTGCTCGAGCAGCGCGTGCTCGAGGAGGCGACCGTCCGCCGCCTGCCGGCAACGCCTGGGGCACTGCCTGCCAACGCAGCCGAGCTGGTGCTCAGGGCGCGCCTGGAGGCTGCGATCCCGGAGACCTACGACGTGGCCGTGACCGGCGTGGGGCAGTTCCGCCTCGCCACCTCGGGAGCGACGACGGGACCGGAGCACGAGCTGCTGCTCGTCCCCGAGGCGACCGATCCCGGTGCACTGCTGTTCCATCCACCAGGGGGTCGAGTCCAGCTCGAGGTCGGGCCGGGCCAGGTCGAGCTCGAGCTGCGGCATCGAGTGTTGCCCGGCCTCGGGATGGCCGCCTTCGCGTTGCGCGTCTCGCCGCCGGCCGCGCCCCCGGCGGAGCGCCTGGCCGCAGCCGTCGCACTCGCCCGTTGGGCCGACGTAGCGATCGTCGTGGTCGGTACATCGGCCGAGCACGAGACCGAAGGCGTGGACCGCGAGCGTCTCGTCCTCCCCGGGGACCAGGATGCGCTCGTCGAAGCGGTGGCGGCTACCGGCACCCGGACGGTGGTGGTGGTCAACGCCGGAGCCGCCGTCCTCCTCCCGTGGGCCGACCGGGTCGACGCAGTCCTTTGGACGTGGTTCCCCGGACAGGATGGTCCTCCCGCGCTGGCGTCGGTTCTGCTCGGGCGCGCGGAGCCAGGGGGTCGGTTGCCGGTGACGCTCCCGGCGCCGGCGGGCGAAGCGCTCCTCCCCTCCATCCGGCCCGCCGGCGGTCGCCTCGAGTTCGCGGAGGGGGTGGCCATCGGCTACCGAGGGTGGGGGCGACCCGGAGGCGGGGGCGTGGCGTTCACGTTCGGTCACGGCCTCGGCTACACCTCCTGGGAGTACCGCTCACTCCGCTTGGTGCCCGGCGGAGCGGGCCTCGTCGCGGAGGTCGTGGTCGCCAACGCCGGCAGCCGGGCGGGTCACGAGGTCGTCCAGTGTTACGTCTCGGAGGCCGGCGAACCAGGGGCCGGCGCGCCGGGAGCTGGCGAACCAGGAGCTGGCGAACCAGGGGCCGGCGCGCCAGGAGCTGGCGAACCAGGGGCAGGCGAACCAGGGGCAGGCGAGCCGGACTGGCGCCTCGCCGGGTTCGCCGGGGTCGAGCTGGCACCCGGTGCCTCGGGAGCCGTGCGTGTGGAGCTGGACGCGCGGCGATGGTCCCGCTGGCACGACCGAGCGTGGTCGCCCGTCCCCGGGCACTATCTCCTCGCAGCGGGTCGTTCGGTCGCGGACCTCCGCTACGTCGTTGCCTTCACGGTCGACGAGGCGGGGGCGGGAAACGGCGACAGTGTCGGGGTGGCGAACGGCCAAGGCAGCGGCACGGCGGACAGCAAAGGCGTCGGCACGGCGGACAGCGCCGGCGCGGCTCAGGCCAGGAGCCTCGACGCGCCACGCGGCGGTCGCCCACCCCGGGGGGAGGCTGGCGGGACCTAGGGTGGACCGGGGCTGGTCGGAGAGGACAGGCCGGTACTGCGGGCGGGTCCCACGAGGCGGGACCGCCGATCGAGGAGGCGACATGGCAGGGAACAGCTTCGGTGCCGCAGGGAGGCTCGACGTCGGGGACGCCACCTACCGGGTGCATCGCCTTGCGGCGCTCGGGGATGTGAGCCGGCTCCCCTACTCGCTCAAGGTCCTGTTGGAGAACCTGCTCCGCCACGAGGACGGCGCCAGCGTGCGCCCCGAGGACATCGAGGCGCTCGCGCGCTGGGACGGGACGCCGCCCCCGGGCCTCGACCTCGCCTTTCGCCCGGCTCGGGTGCTCATGCAGGACCTGACCGGTGTCCCGGCGGTGGTCGACCTCGCGGCGATGCGCGACGCGGTCGTGGCGCTCGGTGGCGACGGGCGCCGGGTGAACCCACTCGTGCCGGTGGAGCTGGTGATCGACCACTCCGTGATCGCGGAGGTGGCGCGCCGGCGTGACGCGTTCGCCATCAACGCGCGCCTCGAGCGTGAGCGCAACCGGGAGCGCTACGCACTGCTGCGCTGGGCGCAGGGCGCGTTCGACCGGTTCGTCGTGGTGCCCCCGGACGTCGGCATCTGCCACCAGGTGAACCTCGAGTACCTCTCCCGGGTGGTCTTCCGCTCGGACGACGGGGAGGCCTACCCCGACACCTTGGTCGGCACCGACTCCCACACACCGATGGTGAACGGGCTCGGAGTCCTCGGCTGGGGCGTCGGGGGCATCGAGGCCGAGGCGGCCATGCTCGGCCAGCCGCTCTCGATGGCGGTGCCGCCCGTGGTCGGGGTGCGCCTCACGGGCGAGCTGGCCGAGGGGACGACGGCGACCGACCTGGTGCTCACCATCACCGAGCTGCTCCGTCGCCACGGCGTGGTGGGCAAGCTGGTCGAGTGCTTCGGGCCGGGCGCGGGTGCGGTCCCGCTCGAGAACCGGGCGACGATCGGGAACATGTCGCCCGAGTACGGGGCGACGGCGACCATGTTCGCGGTCGACGAGGAGACGCTTCGCTACCTGAGAGTCACGGGTCGACCGCCCGAGCAGGTGGCGCTCGTCGAGGCCTACGCCAAGGAGCAAGGGCTCTGGGCGGACGAGGCGACGGTGCCGGCGTACACCGAGCTGGTGGAGCTGGACCTCGGCTCGGTCGAGCCGTCCATCGCCGGTCCGGCCCGGCCGCAGGACCGGGTGCCGCTCGCCGGCGCGCCAGCGGCGTTCCGGCGCGGCGCGGGGGACGAGCCGGCTTCGGGGGAAGGGGAGCTACCGGAAGGCGCCGTGGTGATCGCCGCCATCACGAGCTGCACGAACACCTCCAACCCGCAGGTGATGGTGGCGGCGGGCCTGCTCGCTCGCCGTGCGGTCGAGCTCGGGCTCGAGACCAAGCCGTGGGTCAAGACCTCCCTCGCCCCCGGCTCGCAGGTCGTCACCGGCTATCTCGAGGCGGCGGGGCTGCTCGAGCCACTCGCGCGCCTCGGCTTCGACCTCGTCGGCTACGGCTGCACGACCTGCATCGGCAACTCCGGTCCGCTGCTCGAGGGCGTCTCCGAGGAGCTCGCGGCCCGGGGTCTCGCGGCCTCGGCGGTGCTCTCCGGGAACCGGAACTTCGAGGGCCGGATCCACCCGGACGTCCGCATGAACTGGCTCGCGTCGCCGCCGCTGGTGGTGGCCTACGCGCTGGCCGGGTCGATGACGGTGGACCTCCAGTCCGAGCCCCTCGGCCACACCCCCACCGGCGAGCCCGTCTACCTCCGCGACCTCTGGCCGACCCCGGCGCAGGTCGCGGAAGTGATCCGGGAGAGCATGTCGGAGGACCTGTTTCGCCGGACCTATGCCGACGTGTTCACCTCCGACACCTGGGGTGAGCTCGACGTGCCCGACGGCGACGCCTACACCTGGGACTCGAGCTCGACCTACGTGCGCCGGCCCCCCTTCTTCGACGGACTCGAGCCGACGCCTGCGCCGGTTCGCGACGTCCGAGGCGCGGCGGTGCTGGCCCTGCTCGGTGACAGCGTGACGACCGACCACATCTCGCCCGCCGGCTCGATCCCTGTGACGACCCCGGCGGGGGAGTGGCTGCTCGCCCACGGGGTGGCGCGGGAGGACTTCAACTCCTACGGGACGCGCCGGGGCAACCACGAGGTCATGGTGCGCGGTACGTTCGCCAACATCCGGCTTCGCAACCAGCTCGTGCCCGGGAGCGAGGGGGGTGTGTCCGCGCACCTGCCGGACGGGACCGTCGCCACGATCTACGAGACGTCGGCTCGTTACCGCGAGGAGGGCCGCCCGCTCGTGGTGGTGGCGGGCAAGGAGTACGGCTCGGGCTCCTCCCGGGACTGGGCGGCCAAGGGTCCGCTCCTGCTCGGGGTGGTCGCCGTGCTGGCCGAGAGCTTCGAGCGCATCCACCGGTCGAACCTCGTGGGCATGGGCATCCTGCCCCTCGAGCTGCCGGCCGGCGAGACGGCGGCGAGCCTCGGCCTGACCGGCCGGGAGCCGATCGACATCGAGGGCATCGAGGCGCTCAACAGCGGCGTCGTCCCCGAACGCGTGACGGTGCGTGCCGGGGAGCGGAGCTTCGAGGCTCGGGTGCGCCTCGACACCCCCCAGGACGCCGAGTACTTCCGCCACGGCGGGATCCTGCCCTACGTGGCCCGCCAGCTCGCCGGGCGCTGAGCCGGGCGCGCGGGCGAAGGGCGGGGGCCCCGCACGCCGGGCGCTCAGGGCGCG
>JAJYGW010000053.1 GCA_021790615.1 Actinomycetes bacterium
GGTGCCGTCGTCGAGGAACTCGCTCGTGCCGACCGCGAAGAGGCGCTCTACTCCCTCCTCGTGGGCCGACGAGGTACGCAGGATCACGGGCCAAGTCGGCCACGGGTTGTCTCCGGCCTCCCGAACGGCCGGAGGCTCGGAGAGGATCTCGAGCTGGTGCACCGACCGTGCACCCTGCCTGTGCACGGTCCCGAGGCAGTCGGCACCGGTGTCGCCCCCGCCGATGATCACGACCCTCCTGCCCTTCGCCGACACCGGCGCGCACTCGATGGATCCTTCGCAGGTGAGGTTCGCCGGCTTCAGATAGTCCATGGCGAAGTGAATGCCCTCGAGCTCCCGACCGGGGACGGGAAGGTCGCGCGGCCGGGTCGAGCCGACCGCCAGGACGACGGCGTCGAAGTCTTCCACCACGGCCTCCGCCGAGACGAACGACGCGTCAGGGGCAGAGGCTCCGGGGACCTCAACGGCAGCCGGCCCGCCCTCAGGCACAGGGCCGACGACGGTCCCGACTCGGAACTCGGTCCCTTCGGCGACCATCTGCTCGAGTCGCCGCTCGAGCACCGCCTTCTCCATCTTGAATTCTGGGATCCCGTAGCGGAGCAGCCCGCCGATGCGCTCGGCGCGCTCGAACACGACGGTCCGGTGACCTGCCCTCGTCAGCTGCTGCGCCGCCGCGAGGCCGGCCGGACCGGAGCCGACGACCGCGACCGATCTCCCCGTCGCGACCGGACCTCGCAGCGGCACCAGGCCGCCGGGCCGCGTAGCCGCCGCCTCGGCGATCCCGAGCTCGACCTGCTTGATGAGCACCGGTTCAAACGAGATCCCGAGGACACAGGACCCCTCGCAGGGAGCCGGGCAGAGACGCCCGGTGAACTCCGGGAAGTTGTTGGTGGCATGCAGCCGTGCGATCGCGTCCGGCATCCGGCCACGCATGACGAGATCGTTCCACTCCGGGATCAGGTTCCCGAGCGGGCAACCCTCGTGGCAGAACGGGATGCCGCAGTCCATGCAGCGCGCCGCCTGGGTCTCGAGCTCACGAAGTGGGAACGGCTCGTAGACCTCGCGCCAATCCCGGACCCGTACCGCGACGGGGCGGCGCTTCGGCCCGACTCGGTCGTGCTCGAGGAAACCGCGTGGATCAGCCATCGACGGCCTCCATGATCGCCCCGTCCACTTCCTGCCCGCTCTCGACGGCCTTGCGGGTGGCCTCGAGGATCCGCCTGTAGTCACGGGGCATCACCTTCACTATCTCCTCGAGAGCGTCCTCCCTCCGCTCGAGCAGCCGGGCGGCGACCTTTGAGCCCGTCAGGTCGAGATGCCGCGAGAGCAGCTCGAGCACCGTCCGCTCGTCCTCCTCGTCGAGCGTCTCGATCGCAACCATCTCCATGTTGCACCGGCGGTCGAGCAGCATGTCCGGATCGTGCACGTAGGCGACCCCGCCGGACATCCCTGCCGCGAAGTTCCGGCCGGTCGGGCCGAGCACGAGCACTTGTCCCCCTGTCATGTACTCGCAGCCGTGGTCCCCCACACCTTCGACGACGGCCGTCGCTCCGGAGTTCCTGACGCAGCAGCGCTCGCCGACCCGGCCCCGGAGGAAGGCCTCGCCACTCGTGGCCCCGTACAACACGACGTTGCCCGCCACCACCTGATCTGCCACGTCGGTGGGCGCGTCAGCGGGCAGGCGGACCACCACCCGTCCGCCGGACAGGCCCTTTGCGAGGTAGTCGTTGGCATCGCCCACGAGCTCAAGGGTGATCCCGCGAGGCAGGAACGCACCGAGGCTCTGCCCGGCCGATCCTTCGAGGAGGACGTGGATCGTGTCGTCCGGAAGTCCTGCTCCCCCGTACCGCCGCGTGAGCTCGTAGCCGAGCATGGTGCCCACGCAACGGTGGATGTTGCGCACCGGGAGCTCGATGCGCACTGGTGTCCCGTCAGCGAGCGCCCGCTCGGACTGGGATATCAGCTCGTTGTCGAGGGCGAGTTCGAGACCGTGCTCCTGGGGCCGCGCCCGGTGCAGCACGTCATGTGGGTCGGGCTGGCGCAGGATCGGTGAGAGATCGAGCTTGCCCGCCTTCTCGTAGTGCTCGATCGCGCCGCTCGTCTCGAGGCACTCCACATGGCCCACCGCCTCCTCGAGCGTGCGGAACCCGAGCGCGGCTAGCAGTTCGCGCACCTCCTCGGCGATGTACTCGAAGAAGGTCTCGACGAACTCCGGCTTGCCGGTGAAGCGCTTGCGCAGCTCGGGGTTCTGGGTGGCGATCCCGACCGGGCAGGTGTCGAGGTGGCAGGCACGCATCATCACGCACCCCGAGACGACGAGTGGCGCCGTCGCGAAGCCGAACTCCTCCGCACCGAGCAGCGCCGCCACGACGACGTCGCGGCCGGTCTTCATCTGGCCGTCGACCTGGACGGCGATCCGGTCGCGCAGGCCGTTGCGCAAGAGGGTCTGTTGTGTCTCGGCGAGACCGAGCTCCCACGGCACGCCGGCGTGCTTGAGCGACGTGAGCGGCGCTGCACCCGTCCCCCCGTCGTGCCCGGAGATCAGCACGACATCGGCGTGGGCCTTCGCGACCCCTGCGGCGACGGTCCCCACACCGACCTCGGCGACGAGCTTCACGTGGACGCGCGCTCTCGGGTTGGCGTTCTTCAGGTCGTAGATGAGCTGAGCGATGTCCTCGATCGAGTAGATGTCGTGATGGGGCGGCGGTGAGATGAGGCCGACTCCGGGCGTCGAGTGCCGGGTGCGGGCGATCCAGGGGTACACCTTCTGTCCGGGCAGCTGCCCGCCCTCGCCGGGCTTCGCGCCCTGTGAGATCTTGATCTGCAGGTCGTCGGCGTTCACGAGGTACTGGCTCGTCACACCGAAGCGGCCTGATGCCACCTGCTTCACCGCCGAGCGCCTGGAGTCCCCGTTCGGGTCGTCGGTGTAGCGCTCGGGGTCCTCTCCTCCCTCGCCGGTGTTCGACTTGCCGCCGAGGCGGTTCATCGCGATCGCGAGCGTCTCGTGCGCCTCGGCGGAGATCGACCCGTAGCTCATGGCACCGGTGGCGAAACGCCGCACGATCTCCGACACCGGCTCCACCTCCTCGATCCCGACAGGCTGCCGGCCGAGCTGCCCGGCCGTCTTCAGGGCGAACAAGCCCCGGAGCGTTGCGAGGTGTGCCGACTGGTCGTCGACGAGCTTGGTGTACTGCTTGAAGACGTCGTAGCGCTTGGCCCGGGTGGCGTGCTGCAGCTTGAACACGGTCTTCGGGTTGAACAGGTGGTACTCCCCGTCGCGGCGCCACTGGTACTCCCCGCCCGTCTCGATCTCGAGCTGTCCGGGGAGGGCCTGCTGGCGGCCGAACGCCAGCGCGTGGCGATCTGTGACCTCGCGAGCGATCTCGTCGGCCCCGATGCCGCCGAGCCGGCTCGGCGTGCCGGTGAAGTGACGCGCGACGAACTCCCGGTCGAGCCCGACCGCCTCGAAGACCTGCGCGCCCGTGTAGGACGCCACCGTCGAGATGCCCATCTTCGACATCACCTTCAAGATCCCCTTTGACGCCGCCCGCACGTAATTGCGGATCGCCCTCCGCTCGGCGATCCCGTCGATCTCGCCGGTTCGCACCATCTCGGCGATCGAATCGAAGGCGAGGTACGGATTGACCGCAGCAGCCCCGTACCCGATCAGCAGTGCGAGGTGGTGAACCTCGCGGGCGTCGCCGGACTCGACGACGAGGCCGACCTTCGTCCGCTCGCGCTCGCGGACGAGGTGGTTGTGAACTGCCGCCGTCAACAGGAGCGCCGGGATCGGTGCGAGCTGCTCGCTCGCGTGCCGGTCCGACAGGACGATGACGTTGGCACCGAGCGCGACGGCTTCCGACACGCGCAGGCAGACCTTCGCGATCGCCTGCTCGATGCCCGGTCCGCCTTCGGCTACGGGGAACAAGCCGTCGACGGCGAAGGCGGAGAAGCCCGGCGTCTCGCCTGCCTCGTTCACGTAGAGCAACTTCGCGAGCGACTCGTTGTCGAGCACCGGGTACGGCAGCACGATCTGGCGGCACGAGGCGGCCCCGGCCTGGAGGAGGTTGTGCTCCGGACCGATCGAAGCGTGGAGAGAGGTCACGAGCTCCTCCCGGATGGCGTCGAGCGGCGGGTTCGTGACCTGGGCGAACAACTGTGCGAAGTAGTCGTAGAGCAGCCGCGGGCGCTCCGACAGGACCGCGATGGGGGTGTCTGTACCCATCGAGCCGACCGGCTCGGCGCCGGTCCCCGCCATGGGCGCGAGGATGACGCGCAACTCTTCGCGGGTCATGCCGAAGAGACGTTGCTGGCGAACCACCGAAGCGTGCTTGGGCGTCAGCATGACCCGCGACGGCATGTCGCCGAGATGCACTATGCCCTTGGCGAGCCAGTCGCGGTACGGGTGCTCGGCGGCAAGAGCGGCCTTCACCTCGTCGTCACCGACGATGCGCCCCGCCTCGGTGTCGACGAGGAACATGCGACCGGGCTGCAGGCGGCCGCGCTGCACGATCCGCGCCGAGGGGATGTCGAGCACGCCGACTTCGGAGGCGAGCACCACGATGCCGTCGTCGGTGACCCAGTAGCGGGCGGGCCGCAGCCCGTTCCGATCGAGAACGGCGCCGACGTACCGGCCGTCGGTGAACGCCACCGCCGCCGGGCCGTCCCAGGGCTCCATGAGACACGAGTGGTACTCGTAGAACGCCCGGCGCTCGGGTCCCATCTCCCCGTGGTTCTCCCACGCCTCGGGGATCATCATGAGCACCGCGTGCGGCAGCGAGCGGCCCGCGAGGTGGAGCAGCTCCAGCACTTCGTCGAAGGATGCCGAATCGCTCGCGCCCGGTGTGCAGACAGGGAGGATCCGGGCGATCCCGCCCGGGATGGCGTCGCTCTCGAGCAGCGCCTCGCGCGCCCGCATCCAGTTGCGGTTGCCGCGCACGGTGTTGATCTCGCCGTTGTGGGCCACGAGCCGGTACGGGTGGGCAAGGGGCCAGGAGGGAAACGTGTTCGTCGAGAAACGGGAGTGCACCAACGCGATCGCGCTCGTCACCCTCTCGTCGGAGAGGTCGGGGTAGAAGGCACGCAGCTGGTGAGTCGCCAGCATCCCCTTGTACACGAACGTCCGGCTCGAGAGCGAAGGGAAGTAACACCCTT
>JAJYGW010000334.1:0-3911 GCA_021790615.1 Actinomycetes bacterium
GCAACCCCGAGGAGGTCCTCGAGGCTCGCAACGACGACCCGGCAGGGCGACGCTCCGAGCACCCGATGGAGCGCGACCGCCTGGGCGTCGACTGGGCGAAGCGGTGTGCTCCCCCCGCACTGCTCCACGGTCGCCTCGTGCCCGGCGGTCTCGACCGCGCCGAGGCCGGAGGTCTCGACCGCCCCGTGCCCGGAGGCCTCGACCGCACCGAGCCCAGCGTCCGGGAGCCACGCGCCGAGCCGCTCGCGCGCCCGGGCGTCCGCCGCACCGTCGACGACGAGCCCCGCACGGCGGCGCGCCGCGACGTCGGCCCCCGAGCGCAGCCCCTCGAGCGTCGGGAGATCGTGCGTGGAGATCGAGCCGACGGCGAGCGACGGCCAGGTGCCCGGCGGCTCGTCCTCGAAGAGCCCGACGGCGGAACGGAGGATCGAGCGGCGAGCGAGCTCCTCGCGCACCCCCGGCGGGACGGTCCCGAGGTCCTCGCCCACGACGAAGGCTCCCGCCCGCACCGACTCGAGCGCCAGGATGTCGAGCAGCTCCTCGTGGGGGTAGCGGACGTAGCAACCGGCTCCGGCACGGGCCTCGTCCGGGATCCACCACAGCCTCCAGAGCCCCATGACGTGATCGACGCGGATGCCCCCACCACGGCGCAGGTTCGCCCGCAGCGCGGCGACGTAGGGGGCGAAGCCTTGCTGGCGCAGCCGCTCGGGGTGGAAGGCCGCGACGCCCCAGTCCTGACCCGCCACGTTGAAGTCGTCCGGTGGGGCGCCGAGGCGGACGCCCTTGGCATAGGCGTCCCCGAAGACCCACGTGTCCGCCCCGCCCGGGTCGACTCCCACGGCGAGGTCCGCGACGAGCGGGATCTCCGCCGCCACCTCCGAGAGCTGCACGTCGAGGAGCCACTGCAACCACGCGTGGTAGCGCACGCGGTCGGCCAGTGGCGCGACGGCGGCGGCCGTCGAGGGCGAGCCGACCTCCCGGAGCGGGCCCGGCCAGCGCGTCCACGTCGGGCCGTGGAGCTCCGCGAGGGCACAGAAGCGGGCAAAGTGCTCGAGCCCGGCTCCCGCGTCACGTCGCCAGCGCGCGAAGTCCGCCCCCGGTGGCGCCGCCGCATAGATCTCCTCGAGGGCAGCGGACTTGAGCGCCCAGACTCGATCCCGGTCGAGGTGTCGCGTTGCGAGGAGCGCCCGCCCGGCTGCGGCGGCACCAGCCAGCTCGGCCCCGAGCGTCTCGGCTCCGGGGACCGCTTCGATCCGGAGGTAGAGCGGGTTTCGCCAGATCCGGCTGGTGGGGAAGTACGGGCTCGGCTCCTGGGGGGACGTGAGAGCCGTGGCGTGGAGGGGGTTGAGGAGCGCGATCCCCGCTCCGGCCTCGCTCGCCCAGACGCCGAGGGTGCGGAGGTCACCCAGATCGCCGATCCCCCAGCTCTCCCGCGACCGGAGCGCGTAGCACTGGATGCCCAGCCCGAAGACGTGGAGGTCGTCGGCCAGGTGACAGGAGCCGGGAGTCACCACGAGCTGGGTGGTCCCCGCATGGCCTGGCCGGTGGAGGACGTGGTAGCCGAGCGGGATGCTCGCCGGCAGGCTCCCGTGACCCTCCAGCTCGCCTCCCTCCTCGAGGGTGAGCGCCCACTCCCCGCCGGTCTCGACGGACACCCCCGCTCGCACGACCCAGACCGGGTCGCTCGTGGCGCCGGCGCCATCGTCGGCGAGCTCCGCGAGGACCGCGTCGGCGGTCTGCTGGGGAACCTCGTGGGCGACGCCCGCGACATCCCACCACGAACGTTCGAGCCGCCAGGACGAGGTATCGCGACCGGCCGCTTCCCCGTTTGCCACCCGGAGACCGTAACCCAGGTCGCCGGGCGACCCCGCCGGAGCGCCGGCCGGGACCGCCCCGCCACCCCGGCGAACCAGGTGCGCCAACCCGCCGAGCGAGGTCCGCCAACCCGCGAGCGAGGTCAGCCCCCCCACCAGGCGAGGTCCGCCATCCCGTCGGGCGAGGTCCGCCACCCCGTCGGGCGAGGTCCGCCACCCCGTCGCACCCCGGACGTAGGGTCGGGGCCGTGAGCCTCCCCCTCCCGCGATCCCTCTCGCCGACCAAGGTGAGCACCTTCCGCAACTGCGCCCTCGCGTTCCGCTTCTCCGCCGTCGAGGAGCTGGAGGAGCCCGGCACGGTGGCAACCACACGCGGCAGGTTGGTGCACCGGGCGCTGGAGCGCCTGTTCTGGTCGACCCCTCCCGGCCGGCGTGACCGCGCACGGGCCGAGGTGTGCCTCGACGACGCCTGGGACGACCTCGCGGAGGAGGTCGCGACCCTGGAGCTCACAGGGCCGGCGCACCAGCGCCTCCGCGCGGAGACCGAGCTGCTCGTCGACGGCTACTACGCCCTCGAGGACCCCGACCTCGTCCGACCGGTCGGCGTCGAGCTCACGCTGGAGACCGCTTTCCACGGCGCGGTCCTCCGCGGGATCATCGACCGGCTCGACGTGACGGCAAACGGCGACCTCGTCGTCACGGACTACAAGACCGGACGGGCGCCGCGGAGCGCGTTCGAGCGATCCAGCCTCACCGGCGTCACCTTCTACGCGCTGCTCTGCGAGGCGGTGCTCGGCAGGCGGCCCCGCGTCGTCCGCCTCCTCTACCTCGGCGAGCCGGTGGTCATCACCGCCGAGCCCACTCCCGAGGTGCTGGACGGGCTCCGCCGTCAACTCGACGCCGTCTGGTCGGCAGTCGAACGCGGCTGCGCGACGGAGGACTTCCGCCCGCGCCAGTCCGGGCTCTGTCGCTCCTGCGCCTGGCAGCCCTACTGCCCGGCCTTCGGGGGCGACCCCGACGGTGCCCGGGTCGCCTTCCCCCGCCGCCGGCACCCCGCAGCACACCGGCCCCTCGCCGTGTCCCTCGCGTGAACCCGGACCGTAGCGCCCTGGACCGGCGCGGGCACGGCTTGGTGGACCTGCTCGACCGCCGCGGCGACGCGCTCTTCGAGGGCCTGCGCGGCCGGCGCGGCGCAGACCTGGTCTTCTACGCCGCCACGTGGGCGGGCGAGTTCAGCGCGATCTGGCACGCACTCGCGCTCCTCCGGATCCTCCGCGGCCACCGGCGCAGCGCCCTGCGGGCAACCATCGGCCTTGCCGGCGAGTCCGTCCTCGTGAACGGCGTGATCAAGTCGTTCTTCCGGCGCCCACGCCCCGTCGACGACAGCCCTCGACCCCTCCCCCTCCGCCGGCCACTCACCACGAGCTTCCCGAGCGGCCACGCCAGCGCAGCAGCGTTCGCGGCGCTCGTGCTCGGCGAGGGAAGCTCCTCGTGGCCGCTCTACGCCGGCATCGCAGTCCTGGTCGCGACGAGCCGGATCTACGTGCGGATCCACCACACCTCGGACGTGCTCGGCGGCGCGGTCCTCGGGGCAGGGCTCGGCTTCCTCTGGCGGCGCGCCGTCCCGATCGGGCCGCGGACGTCGTGCCTCGGCCCCAGCTCGACGATCCGGCGGCGCGGTCCGGAATCCCCTGCGGCCCGGGGAGGTTGATACACGAGATTCCCCTGCCGCCCAAGGAGGTTGACGGAGACATGAAACCGCTCGCGTTCTCGGTGAACTGGGACTATCGCTGTCCCTTCGCCCGCATCGTGCACGAGCACGTGATCACGGCCCTGGAAGGCGGCGCGGACTGGGAGGTCCAGTTCGTCCCGTTCTGCCTCAACCAGGTTCACCTCGAAGAGGGAGAGCCTGCGGTCTGGGACAACCCGGAGCGAGCGCCGGACCGCCTTGCGCTCGAGGTCGGCATCGCCGTGCGTGACCGGCTCCCGGAACGCTTCCTCGCCGTCCACCGGGCGCTCTTCGACGCCCGCCACGAGCTCGGGGGCGACCTGCGGGACGAGGGTGTGGTGCGCGCGGCGCTGCAGACCGCCGGCTTC
>JAJYGW010000334.1:3921-5153 GCA_021790615.1 Actinomycetes bacterium
GCGGCCGAGGTCGACTCGGTCTTCGGGTTCGTCCGCGACGGGTGGCCCCGTGAGACGCTACGAGCGGAGCACGAGAAGTCGGTTGCCGAGCACGCCGCCTTCGGCGTCCCCACCTTCATGGTCGACGGCCAGGCGGCCTTCGTTCGCATCATGGAGCGGGCCAACGGCGACGCCGTCCGTGCAACCGAGACGATCGAGCGAGTCGTGCGGCTCCTCACCGAGCACCCGGAGCTGAACGAGCTCAAGCACACGACCATTCGCCGGTAGCATCCCCGGGGTGCGCGTCGGAGGCCAAGTCGTCGTCGTCACCGGTGGAGCCGGTGGGATCGGCGCGGCGCTGTCTCGCCGGTTCGCCGCAGAGGGCGCGCGGGTCGTGGTCACCGATCTCGACGCAGCCGGCGCGGAGACCGTCGCCCGCTCCATCTCGGACCGTGGCGGGAATGCGCTCGCCCGTCAGGTCGACGTGCGCTCCGAGCACGCCATTCGGCGCTGCGTGGAGGAGATCGAAGCGGGCCTCGGCCCGATCGGCCTGTGGTGCTCGAACGCCGGAGTAGCTCATCCGAGCGCGCTGCATGCGCCGGACGAGGTCTGGCTGGCCTCGTTCGAGGTCAACGTCATGGCGCACGTCTGGGCTGCGAGGCACCTGGTGCCCCGGATGGTGGAGCGGGGTGGCGGGTACTTCCTCGCGACGGCTTCCGCAGCCGGCCTGCTCACCAACCTCGGGAACGCGCCCTATGCCGTGACCAAGCACGGCGCCGTCGCCTACGCCGAGTGGCTCGCCATCACCTTCGGCGACCAGGGCATCAAGGTGTCCTGCCTCTGCCCCCAGGGCGTCGACACGCCGATGGTCGCGGCGGGCAACAGCCCCGAAGGCCCGACGGACCTGGCGGTGGCAGCCGTCCTCGCCGGCGGCGCGCTGCTCTCCCCCAACGACGTGGCGGAGGCGGTCATCCAGGGGCTCGAGGCCGAGCGCTTCCTCATCCTCCCACACCCGGAGGTCGCTACCTTCGAGCAACGGCGAGCCACCGATCGCGACCGGTGGCTCGCCGGGATGCGCTCGTTCCAGCGGTCCCTCGCCGTCGCCGGCGAGCCGGCGCAGGGTGGGCAGAGCGTGGGCCCCGCTGGACGAGCCTCGCCCGGTGACATGCCGACCAGCGACACCACGCCACGGACGCCGGCCACGGGTGGGACTGGTGGTGCCGGAGGCGCTGACGCCGGCGCAGCGCCGCCCG
>JAJYGW010000420.1 GCA_021790615.1 Actinomycetes bacterium
GCTCGTGCGCTCGGTCGCACTCCTCACGCGCCGTCACCCCGAGGTCGTGGTCTCCTTCGGCGGCTACGCAGCCCTCGGCCCTGCGCTGGCGGCAGTCCTGCTGCGCATCCCGCTCGTGGTGGTGAACCCCGATGCCACCACCACGGGGACGAACCGCCTCGTCGGCCGGTTCGCGACTGCTGTCGCGACGGGCTGGTCGGGGACCGGGCTCCCGCGGGCCGTGGTGACCGGGGCGCCCCTCCGGGCCCAGGTGGTCCACGCAGCACGGGCGCCAGGGGGTCGCGCGCTGGCGCGGGCCGCCCGTGGGATCGCCCCGGACGCGACGGTGGTCGCCGTCGTCGGCGGGTCGCTCGGCTCGGGCACCCTCAACGCTGCCGCGCGCCAGCTGGCCGAGGCGTGGGCGGCACGCGCCGGCACGGTCCTCTGGCACGTGGTCGGGGGACGGAACTGGGCGGCGCATGCCGGGCCGGTGCTGCCCGAAGGGGGGCTGCGCTACGAGGCCGTGCCCTACGAGGACGACCTGCCGGGACTCTTCCTCGCAGCCGATGTCGTGGTGAGCCGTGCGGGCGCCGGCAGCGTGGCGGAGCTCGCGGCGCTCGGGCGGCCGTCGGTGCTGGTCCCCTTGCCCCGAGCGCCCCGCGACCACCAGCTCGCCAACGCCACGGCGCTCGCGACTGCCGGCGCTGCGGTGATCATCGCGGACGAGCAGTGCAGCGGCACTCGCCTCGCGGCGCTCCTCGACGAGCTGCTCGGTGAGCCGGGACGTCTCGAGCAGATGGGTGGGGCTGCGCGGCGGCTCGGGCGTCTCGACGCGGCGCAGGCGATCGCGGAGCTCGTGCTGCGCCGGGGGAACAGCCGATGACGGCCTCGGCTGGCGGTCCGGAGGTGCTGGACGTCGCGACACCCGCCCGTCTGCACGTGGTCGGGGCGGGCGGGACCGGGATGAGCACGCTCACGGCGGTGCTGGCCGGCCTCGGGCACGAGATGAGCGGGAGCGATCTCGTGGCGTCGCCGGCCCTCGCCGTGCTCGGCGAGCTGGGCGTCCAGGTTCGGGTCGGTCATGACCCGCGGGTGGTCGAGGGCGTGGACGGGGTGGTGGTGTCGAGCGCTGTCGGGGCCGACAACGTCGAGGTCGAGGCGGCGCACGCTGCGAGCGTGCCGGTCTGGGCCCGCCGTCAGGCGCTCGCGGGCCTGTTCCGCTCGAGGAGGGGGATCGCTGTCTCGGGGACCCATGGCAAGACGACGACGACGGCCATGCTCGTGTCGGTGCTCCTCGCTGCAGGATGGGATCCGACCTTCCTGGTGGGGGGTGACCTCGTGCGGAGCTGGCCAGCGGGTTGGGCGACGCCCGGCTCCCGCACTGCCCAAGTCGGTGACCTGGCGATGCTGCGGCGGAGGGTCGGGGCCGGCGTCGGTCGGAGCCCGTGGCTCGTCGCCGAGGCGGACGAGGCGGACGGGACGTTCCTGGCGTTGGAGGCGGAAGTGGCGGTCGTGACGTCGGTCGGGGCGGACCACCTCGACTTCTTCGGCGACGTAGCCGGCGTCGAGGCCGCGTTCAGGCGGTTCGCCGCTCGGGCGCCGCTCGCTGTGGTCCCAGCCGAGGCGGGCTGGCTGGCCGAGCGTGCTGCAGGGCAGCGCACGGTCACGGTGGGGGAGGATCCGAGCGCCCACTGGCGGGTCACGGTACACCGCCGCACGCCCGTGGGCGCCCGATTCGGGCTCACCGCTCCTGCGCGCGCACCCGTGGACCTCGAGATCCTCCTCCCGGGTGCCCACAACGTCGCCGACGCGGCACTGGCCGGTGCAACGGCGCTCGAGCTCGGCGTGCCGGTGCACGCCGTCGCCCAGGGACTCGAGGGGTTCCGCGGCGTCGCCCGGCGCTTCGAGCGTCGGGGCTCCCGACGGGGAGTGGTCTTCGTCGACGACTACGCGCACAATCCGGCGAAGGTGGCTGCAGCGGTGGCCACGGCTGCGGAAGGCGGGTTCACCCGGGTGGTCGCCGTCTTCCAGCCGCATCGGTACTCCCGGACCGCAACGCTGCACTCGGCGTTCGCCGGAGCGTTCGTCGGGGCGGACGTCGTCGTCGTCACCGACGTCTACGCCGCAGGGGAGCGGCCCCGAGCCGGCGTAACGGGCGAGCTCGTGGCCGACGCGATCGCGGGGTCGGGGCAGGCGGCCCCAGCGGTCTACTACGTGCCGGCGCGGGCAGACCTCCCGCAGGTCGTCGCGGAGCTGCTGCGCCCTGGCGACTGCTGCCTGGCGCTCGGGGCAGGGGACGTCGGTGGCGTCATCGAGGAGATCCTGGCGCTCCCGGGCTGGGAGGCATGACCCGTGAGCGCGCGACCGGCCCCGTCGCTCGACCGCGAGCTCGCCGCATGGCTCGGCGCCACGGTCGGCCCGGCGCTCCACCTCGATGCGCCCTTCGGTGCGATCACGACCTACCGGGTTGGTGGTCGGACCGCCGGGATGGTGCGAGTCGGTGAGCCGCAGCAGTTCAGCGCCATCGTCTCGGCCGTTCGCGGGGCTGGGCTGCCGATGGTCGTCCTCGGCCAGGGGTCGAACCTCCTCGTCGCGGAGCGGGGCTGGCCGGGCCTGGTGCTCGCGCTCGGCAGCGCCTTCGAGGACGTCCTGCTCGACGACGAGGGTGTCGTCGCGGGCGGAGCGTGCGCCCTCCCCACGCTGGCGCGCCGTCTTGCGGCAGCGGGCCGGACCGGTCTCGAATGGGCGGTCGGCGTGCCAGGTTCAGTGGGGGGCGCGGTCCGGATGAACGCCGGCGGCCACGGCTCCGACGTCGCTGCGAGCCTGCTCGAGGCGCAGATCCTCGACCTCGCGACGGGCTCGTGCCGGTGGCGTCCTGCTGCGGAGCTCGCGCTCGGGTTCCGCTCCTCGGCGGTCAGCGCGACCGACGTCGTGCTCCGCGCCCGGTTCGCCCTCGGGCGTGGTGACCCCGCCGTGGGGCGTCGCGCGCTCGACGAGATCGTCCGCTGGCGCCGCGAGCACCAGCCCGGGGCCCGCAATGCCGGGTCCGTCTTCGTCAACCCGGCGAACGTCCCGGCCGGGCGGCTCGTCGAGGGTGCGGGGTTGCGCGGGTTCCGCCTGGCGAGCGCACGGGTGTCAGAGCGTCACGCGAACTTCATCGTCGCAGACCCCGGGGGCTCGGCTGACGACGTCGCGGCGCTCATCGCACTCGCCCGCGAGCGCGTCGCGGAGGTGTGGGGCGTGCTGCTCGAGCCCGAGATCCGGCTGGTGGGCTTCGTGCCCGAGGACCTCGAGACCCCACTCGCCTCTGTTCCCAACGCTCTACAAGAGGTCGAGAGTTTCGGGAGGAGCGATGGTCGTCGTGCGTGAGGCAGCAGTGGACACCGGCGGTCGCGCAACCCGGCCGGTCTCGTCGGTCGCTCCCCAGAGGCGACGAGCGACGCGAGCCAGGGGCGGGCGGATCGCGATCGGGATCGCCGTTGCTGTGCTGTTCGTGGTGGGGGCCGTCGGTGCCCTCCTCGGTCCGATCCTCGCACTCCGGCGGATCGAGGTTGTCGTGCGGCCGGCGAGTGTGCGCCCCGATCCGGGCGCCCCGAGCAGCATCGAGCTTGCCCGGCAGAGCGGGCTCTCCCTCGGGACGCCGTTGATCGAGGTGTGCGGCTCCTGTGCTGCCACTCGGCTCGATCGCCTCCCCGAGGTCCGATCGGCGACGGTGCGACGGCGCTGGCCGAACGGCGCCGTTGTGGAGGTGGTACTGCGCACGCCTGTGGCGGCGGTGACAGTTGGCCGGGACTGGGCGCTCGTCGACCGCGCCGGTCGGGTCCTTGCCGTCGTCGCCAGCCCGCCTGCGAACGTGGTGCCGATCGAAGGGTCGGCGCTCCAGCACCTGCCTGCGCCGGGGGTGGCCCCGGGTGCTGGCCTGCGATGGGGTGCGGCCGTGGCGGCGGCGCTGCCGTCGAGCGTGCGTGCTGCGGTGGCCGCGGTCGACGTCGAGGCCGGCGGCCAGGTCACGCTGCGGCTCGAAGAGGGGACCCGTGTCGAACTCGGGCGACCTGGGGCATTGGCTGCGAAGATGGAGGCGGTGGCGACGGTCCTGGCCCGAGTGCCGCTCTCTGGCGTGGCGACCGTCGATGTCACCGTCCCCTCCGCCCCGGTCGTCCGGGCCGCCTGAAGCCGATCCGGCTGCGCAGGCTCGGTCTGCGTCCAGCGCCTTGACGGGAGTCTCGAGAGACTCTAGGGTGAAGCGCTAGAGGAGGTTGAGTCTCGCTCATCCTCTACTCGAGGGTAAGACTCGAGTCCCCCACTCCGCGGCAGATCCGCGGTGGCTAGCATCGTTCCCCATCCCCGTTATCCCCGTTCCCCGCGACGCGAGAAGGTAGGGCCATGGTCGGCGCAAATCAGAACTACATCGCTGTGATCAAAGTCGTCGGCATCGGCGGCGGCGGTGTGAATGCGGTGAACCGGATGATCGACGCCGGTCTGAAGGGGGTGGAGTTCATCGCGGTCAACACCGACGCGCAGCAGCTGTTGATGTCGGACGCAGACGTCAAGCTGGACATCGGACGCCAGCTGACCAGGGGGCTCGGCGCCGGGAGCGATCCCGAGGTAGGTCGTCAGGCTGCCGAGGAGCACGCGGAAGAGGTCGGCGAGGCCCTGAAGGGCGCAGACATGGTCTTCATCACGGCCGGCAAGGGGGGCGGAACGGGAACCGGTGCGGCGCCGGTCGTCGCGGAGGTGGCGAAGGGGCTCGGGGCGCTCACCATCGGCGTGGTGACCCGGCCCTTCGGCTTCGAGGGGCGCCGCCGCTCGGTGCAGGCGGAACAGGGCATCCAGCGACTGAAGGAGAAAGTCGACACGCTGATCGTCATCCCGAACGACCGGCTGCTCTCGGTCGCGACGGAGAAGACGTCGATGGTGAACGCCTTCAAGATGGCCGACGAGGTCCTGTTGCAGGGCGTCCAGGGCATCACGGACCTGATCACGACGCCTGGGCTGATCAACACCGACTTTGCAGACGTGAAGATGATCATGTCGAACGCAGGTACGGCGATCATGGGAATCGGCGGCGCGTCGGGCGAAGGGAGGGCCGTGGCGGCCAGATC
>JAJYGW010000176.1 GCA_021790615.1 Actinomycetes bacterium
CGCGGGACGCAGGCCGGCACGTCGCTGCTCGGCTCGTGGGGGGCCCGGGTCGGGGCGCTCCTGCTCGACTCGCTCGTCCTGGCGGTACCGATGACCGTCCTACTCGTCGCCGTCTCGCTCGCCGTGGACCCCGGCGCCGGCTCGAGCGCAGCGGGGAGCGCGCCGGGCTGGGTGGTCGCCGTCGTCTACGCCGTCCTCGTGGCTGTCCCGGCCGCGTACTTCACCGTCCTCACCGGGGGAGCGCGGGGCCAGACTGTCGGCGGTCTCGCCACCGGGCTGGTGGTGCGGGACGCCCTGACGGGGGGGCCGCTCGGCTACCGCCGGGCGCTGGCGCGCTTCCTGGTCCGCGCGCTGCTCTACGCCGCGCTCGTCATCCCGGGCGTGCTCAACGACCTCATGCCCCTCTGGGATCCGATGCACCAGAGCCTCTCGGACAAGGTGACTCGGGCACTCGTCGTGCGGCCCGTCGGCCGGGGGCACTAGGCGATGCGCCTCCTGGTCGTCGAGGACGAACGCGGGCTCGCGTCGGCGCTCGAGCGCGGCCTCGAGGCCGAGGGCTTTGCCGTGGACGTAGCAGCCGACGGCGCGGAGGGGCTCTTCCTCGCGAGGGAGCATCCCTACGACGCCATCGTCCTCGACATCATGCTCCCCAAGGTCAACGGTTACGTCGTGTGCTCGACGCTGCGGAGCGAGGGCAACTGGACGCCGATCCTGATGCTCACGGCGAAAGACGGCGAGTTCGACGAGGCGGAGGCACTCGACGGCGGCGCCGACGACTTCCTCTCCAAGCCCTTCTCCTTCGTCGTGCTGCTCGCGCGGCTGCGGGCCCTGCTGCGCCGTGGCGTCACCGAGCGGCCTGCGGTGCTGGAGGCGGGCGATCTGCGGCTCGACCCTGCGACGCACCGCGTGTTTCGCGGGGATTCCGAGATCGTGCTCACGGCGCGTGAGTTCTCGCTGTTCGAGCTGCTGATGCGCCGGGCCGGCCAGGTCCTCACCAAGCGAGCGATCCTCGCCCACGTCTGGGACGAGGACTTCGAGGGGGACCCGAACATCGTCGAGGTCTACATCGGCTACCTGCGCCGGAAGCTGGACGCGCCCTTCGGCCGCAAGGCGATCGAGACCCTTCGGGGCGTCGGCTACCGGCTGGATCCCGAAGGGGGCTGAGCGATCGCCGCACGTCCAGGAACGGGGCCAGGGGGCGTGTCCCGCCTTCGGACCGGGCCGGGGGCGGAGAAGGAGCAGCCGTCGTCGTTCCGCTCCGCCCGCGAGGCGCGACGAGGGATATGGCGGCTGCTGCCGGCACGGCTCGCACGCTGGCTCGCGCTGGTGCGGGTCCGGACGACCGTGGCGGCCGTGCTCGTCGTCGGCGCTGCGCTTGCCGTCGGTGCCAGCGGGATGTTCCTCCTCCTCGACCGCTCGCTCGTGGGGAGCCTCGAGGCGAGCACGACGAGCCAGTCGGAGGCGACGGCGGTCCTGGCGGCGACCGGCGACCTGCCGACCCGGATCCCCGCCGGTGGGCCGAGCCTGGTCCAGGTCGTCTCCACGGACGGCAGGGTGCTCGCCTCGACGCCCGAGTCGGTCGGGATCGGGCCGTTCCTCCCGCCCCTCGCGCCCGACGCGACGAGCCCGATCCGCCGGGTGCGCAGCCTCGGGGGCTCGGAGGAGGGCGAGGGACCGTGGCTCGTTGCACGGCGCGTCGCCACGCTGCACGGCGAGGCCATCACGGTCGAGGTCGCGACGTCGCTCGACACCCTGAACGAGGTGCTGCTCCGTCTCGGGGTGGCGCTCTCCCTCGGAGTCGGCCTGCTCGTGGCGCTCGTCGGCGCGACGGCCTGGTTCCTCGCCGGGAGGGCCCTTCGCCCCGTGGAGGCGATCCGGGCGGAGGTTGCCGACATCTCCGGACGCGACCTCCACCGCCGGGTGCCGGAGCCGCCGGTCGTGGATGAGATCGGCCGCCTCGCCGAGACGATGAACGACATGCTGGACCGCCTCGAGAGTGCCGCAGCACGCCAACGCCGCTTCGTCGCGGACGCGAGCCACGAGCTGCGGACACCGCTGAGTGTGATCCAAGCGCAGCTGGAGGTGCTGAGCGCCCACCCGGATGGGCGCTGGCCCGAGGTCGTCGCCGAGGTGCTCTCCGAGACCCAACGTCTCTCCCGGCTGGTGGAGGACCTGCTCTCGCTCGCGCGCTCCGACCGGCCCGAGGCGCACCGGGCGTGGGCGAACGTCGACCTCGACGAGCTCGTCCTGGCCGAGGTGCGATGGCTGCGAGCGCAGCCAGGCCTCGCGGTCGACGCGAGTGGGGTCTCGGCCGGACGGGTGCGCGGTGACCCCGACCAGCTCCGGCGGGTGATCCGGAACCTCTGCGACAACGCGGCCCGCCATGCCACCGGCCGGATCCGCCTCGAGCTCCGGTCGGTGGCGGCCGTCGGGCCTGCGTGGGCCCCGCGCCCCTCGGGCACGACGGCCCTCGCGGGCGCACCTGCCTCGCCGGCCGCGGGCGCCGTCGAGCTGGTCGTGAGCGACGATGGACCGGGGATCCCGGCCGAGGACCGGCTGCGGGTGTTCGACCGTTTCGTGCGGCTCGACGAGGCTCGCAACCGGCTCCAGGGTGGCTCGGGCCTCGGCCTCGCGATCGTCGCCGAGATCATCGCGATCCACGGCGGGGAGGTGTGGGTGGAGGATGCGAGCTGGGGCGGTGTCGCGCGCGGTGCCGCCTTCCACGCCCGGTTCCCGCTGGTGGCGGAGCACGAGCCCGTGGGGGGTCTCAGCTCGCGCTCAGTGGCTCAGGCCTCGCTCAGCAACGTAGCCCCCGGGCGTGGTTAGCCTGCGGTCTGATGGCCTTCAACAGCCCCAGGTCCGTTCGGCGCCCGGAGAGCCGGCAGCGCTCGGCGGCGAGACCGAGCCGGTGCGCCCGAATGGCGGGCGGGCGCCCCGAACCCAGGAAGCTCCGAGCCGAGGAGGGGTGCCTGTGACGCCTCCCGAGCCGCCCCCGAACGACCAGCCGATCCTCCGGGAGAGCCCCGTCCGCGGGTCGGGGAGCCTCGTGGACGACACCAGCCCGTGGGGCGCGCCGCAGGACCCGTGGACACTGCGGCAGCCGGCAGCCCCGAGCAGCCCGGATCCAGTCGCCGACCCTGCGCCGGTGGGTCACGCGGGGTCGGTGGGATCCGCGCCGGATCGGGCTCGGCGGCGGGCCGGGAGTGCCGCGCAAGGCGGCATCGGTCGTCGCGGATCGAGCACGGCCCGCCGGCGGGTCCGCAACGCTCCCGATCCTGCTCGATCTGCCGGCCAGGAGCTGCAGCATGGGCCGGCGACGCGCTCGCCGTCCCCGGCGCGATCGACGCGCCCTCGCCGGCGCAAGCCCGTCTCGCCACTCCGCCTCGCGTTCCGGCGTGTTGCAGTCGGCGGCCTGGCAGTGCTGGTCGTCCTGACGGGTGTCTCCCTTGCCGGCGCGATGACGGCGCCCGGCACGCAGGGGCTCGGAGTGCGCTTCGTCGAGTGGGTGCGTTCGCACGGCGGCGGCCCCTTCGTCATCTGGGCCGAGCGGGAGTGGTACTCGCACAATCCACCACCGGTGGGTGGGCGTCCGGCCGCCGACCTGCTCCGACCCTTCGGTGGGTCCACGAGGACCAGTGCAAGCGGCGCTTCCGGCGCCCGGCCCACTTCGACGACCGCCCATGGCGCGTCCCCGAGCACCACGCAGCCGAGCCGAGCGGTCACGGTCGCCGAGCCGTCCCACCTGGCCCCGCCGACGAACATCCCCCAGCTGCCCGGGGTGAACATCCCCGGCGAGGGGGTGTGGCACGCTGCCGGGCCGACCGTCGGCGGTGTCTCCTCGATGTACGTCGCCTACGTCGCGCCGGACGCGATCCACACCTCGCTGGTCACCGGGGTGGTGTGGATGGACCAGAAGATGCTGGCGGCCCGGCTCTTCGCGGGCTGGCAGGAGCCGCCGGGGGGCCTCCCCTGGCAGTACCACTCGCCGCTCGGCGGGACCACTGCGACCGGCCTGGTCGCCGCCTACAACGCCGGCTTCCGGATGAGCGCGGCAGAGGGAGGTTGGTACTCCGAGGGCAAGACGGCGGTGCCGCTCCGCAACGGCGCGGCGTCGTTCGTGATCTACAAGAACGGGAGCGCGAACGTCGGGACCTGGGGCCAGGACGTCTCGATGACGCCGAACGTGGTGTCGGTCCGCCAGAACCTCTCCCTCATCGTGGCGAACGGGCAGCCGGCACCGGGCCTCTCGAACAACAGCTTCCTGCTCTGGGGCGCGACGCTCGGCGGCCAGCTGTACGTGTGGCGGTCGGCCGTCGGGATCACGGCCAACGGTGCCCTCCTCTACGCGGGGGGGCCGGGACTTTCGATCACCGACCTCGCCGACATCATGGTACGGGCGGGCGCGGTGCGGGCGATGGAGATGGACATCAACACCGACTGGGTGAACTTCTTCGCCTTCAGCCCCGCCAAGGGCCAGCTCGCAGCGCCCATCAACGCGGTCAAGCTCTTGGCGGACATGATCCAGCCCACGTCGCGCTACTTCGCAGCGGACCCGCGTGACTTCATCGGGGAGTACCTCCGGCCGGGGCTGCCCGGGACGCTGAGCAACGGGCGGCTCGCCAGCGACCAGAGCTGGGCCGTACACGCCACGAAGGGCTGAGAGCTCGAAGGGCTGAGCGCGGACGAGCCGAGCCGCGGCCCGGACGGATCCAACACGCAGGCGTTGTGGCTACCAACGGTTTGCCGAGGCATCTCCGCCCGCTCGAGGCGTCGCCCGAGCGGGCGGAGATGAACGTCACTTGGCGAGGATCTTCGCCTTCTGCTGATTGAACTCCGCCTCGGACAGCACGCCGCGATCGCGCAGATCGGCCAGCTTGGCCAACTCCTCGCCCGGTGAGGCCGCAGTGGCGGTCTCGCGCACGTAGGAGTCGAACGCCTCCCGCTGTGCTTGGGCGGCCCGGATCGAACGTTCGTGCATCTTGCCGCCGCGGGCGATGAGGTAGACGAAGACGCCGAGGTAGGGGAAGATCACGACCACCAGCACCCAGATGGCCTTGGCCACACCGGAGAGGTCG
>JAJYGW010000317.1 GCA_021790615.1 Actinomycetes bacterium
CCAGCGCGCGGTGACCAGGACAGGCCACGGGCTCGGGTTGGTGACCACGCACTCCCCCCAGGCCCCGTCCGGTGTGGGGGAACGCAAGACGAGGCGCGCGTCGGCGGGCTGGTCCCCGGTCCCGATGCCCAGCCACAGCAGGTAGCACGAGACGGCCGTCGCGAGCAGGATCGCGCCGGCACCACCGAGGATCGAGGCCTCGAGGGGGCTCATCGTCGACCAGCACCCCGACTGGCACACGTCACGGCGGGACGGTCCGCCACCGCCCTCAGGTTGCCACGGCTGGTGCAGGGCGTGCCCGCGGGGGCGGGACGAGAGGCGGTGGCGACTCAGTGCGAGCGGCTGCGACGCTCGGTGCCCGCCTCGAGTCGCAGCAAACGGTCGAGCGCAGCGGCCCCGTCTCGTGGGTCGTGGCCGGTCCCCCCGGGGGCACCGGCCACGCCGGGTGTCCGGCCGGGCCGCGAACCGCGAGGTGCACGATCGGCGAGGAGCTCGAGGTTGCGCTGGGCGACCTCGAAGCGGGCCTGGAGCTCGCCGAGCTGTCCAGCAGCCTCGTCCCGCTCGGCGCGGGCGCGAGCGAGCTCGCGCTCGAGCTCGCCGACCCGGCGGTCCAGCTGCGTGATGCGCCGTCGCGACGCTGCCGTCGCCTCCATGCGGCTCTCGGCGAGGCGCTCGGCCAACCCGTCGACGATGTCGGCCGCCACGCGGAGCGCCGCTGCGAGCTCGGCGGGCTCGACGGGAGGTCGGAGCGGCACCGAGGAGCCGCCGGCGCCAGACGGTGGGGCAGTGAGCGCTCGGGCGGGAGTCGTCCCCTCCCTGCCAGTTCCGGCTGAAGCGCCTGCGACGGGACCCCCTGCGTTCTCGCGGGTGGGTGTGGCCGGGCCGACGAGCGCGCCCGCATGACCGTTCGCGCCCTGAGCCTGTTCGCTCTCGGCGTCCTTGCGTTCGGGCTTGCGGATCCTCGCTGCAGATCGAGCCTCGAGGCCGTTCGGGAGGAGCGCGATGTGATAGGTGCGCCGTCCCCGCACCCGCCGTGACACGACGCCCGTTTGCTCGAGGCGGAGCAGGAGGTTCGAGAACTGGCTGGAAGGCCCGTCGAACCCTACCGCTTGGCGGAGCAGCGTCGCCGCCATGCCAGCCTCGTCGGCTACCTCACCGTGCCGTTGCAGATAGTCGACAACTTGGTCAGGAAGGGACACACGCGATCGAATGCGCTCTTGCGAATCCACGCCTCCTGTTCTAGCGCAAAACGCGTTGCGGTGAGTGCATCCCATGCGACGTGGTCACAACAGCCACGGAATCCGTCGGCGTGGCGTCCGAGCTGACCCCCGAGCGGGCGCCGGCGGAGCTGGGGCCGGCGCGCCAGGGCCGCAGTTCGCTCACGCGGCGCCGCCGGGCGCGGGCTCCGGCCCGGCGAAGGGACGGAACACGACCCCCGTACGGGGCTTGGGGCGGAAGAAGGTGCTCTTCGGGGGCATGCGTACTCGCCGGGCAGCCACCTCCGCAACGAGGGGAACCGGGACGGGTCGGACGAGGAGGGCGGTTGCTCCCGGGTCGGCCTGGAGCGCGCGGGCCACCTCCGCTGCACTGTTGCAGAACACGAGCGCAGCGCCCACCTCCTCGGGGAGTGCTGCAGCGAGCCGAGCAGTGTCCAGATCGGGGATGTCTTCGGGATCGGCCCCCGCGGCAGCGTCGGCATCCACAGCAGGCTTCGATCCGAGGAACACGGCGCCATTTCGACCGAGGGCGATCGGGCCGCCGAGCTCCTGGGCGCGTCGCACGAGGCGTTCCACGTCGCCGGCACCGTGCGGCGCGACCTGGCCGGCGAGCGGGTCGGGGAGCGGCTCGAGCACGAATGCTCGAGCCAGTGCGTCCAGGACGTCGGCAGTCGGGACCGTCCCCGGCACGACCCGGTGAATCGGGCCGAGGTCGAGCTGTTCGGGCGCGAGCTCGACCACGTACCCGAGCACGAAGTCCCACGGGCCGGCACCCTCGCTGGCTCGCAGTGTCGCAGCGTGGGACAGCGCAGTCTCCCAGCGATGGTGGCCGTCGGCGAGCACGATCGGGGCCGTCGCAACCGCTTCCCGGATTGCGGCGACGCGTGGAGGTGACAGCACCCAGGCCTCGTGGAGCACGCCGTCGACGCGCGCGCTCGCCGCCGGACGCTCCTCCACATCGAGCAGTGTGGACAGTCCCGAGCAGAGTGACAGTCCCCAGACGGGTGACGTATTGCCCTCGACGGCCTGCAGGAGCCGTAGACGGTCTGTCTTCGCCTTCGGCAGTGTCGCTTCGTGGAGGAGGATGTCGCCTTCGCCCGGCGCCTCGAGCCGGAGCGCGCCGAGCACGCCGGTCGTCGCGCGCGCGCCCCCGTTCGGCGCCGCGTAGGACATCCGGTAGACGGTGAGGGTCGGCGCAGGGTCGCGCACGAGCACGCCGTCGCGTTCCCACCGGGCGAGGAGCCGGGCTGCGTGCTCGTAGGGGTCACGGCCATCGGGCGCCACCGGGAGCTCGACGGCGATCGCGTTGGCGGGGTGGCGCGCCACCAGCTCGGCGCGCTCCTCCTCGCCGACGACGTCGTAGGGAGGTGCGAGGACGTCGGCCCACGGCACCACCCGGGTGTCGTAGCGGAGGGCTCGGAAGGGTCGGAGATCGGGCACCCTCAGAGCGTACGGCGGCGCGTGGGCGCCGGTCCCCCCGACGCCGCCGGTTGCCGACTCGGGCAGGGGCTCTGCCGCGCTCGCGAGGAGGGCGCCGCCGCCGGGCCAGTGGCCAGCGGTGCTGGTCGTCTGCGGGAGAGTTTGAGAGGATGAGCCGGTGACCTGGGTGATCGATCTCGATGGCGTGGTGTGGCGGGGAGAGCGCGCAGTCCCTGGAGCGCCCGAGGCGCTCGCTCGGCTCGGGGGAGCGGGTGTTGCGATCGCATTCGTGACCAACAACTCCTCGGCGACCGTGGCCCAGTACCGCGAGAAGCTCGACCGCCTCGGCGTGCCTCCCGACGTCGGGGTGGTGCGCAGCTCGGCCGAGGCGGCGGCATCCCTGGTCGGTGAGGGCGACCGAGTCCTGGTCTGCGCGGGCCCGGGGGCGCGCGAGGCGGTGCGGTCCGCCGGCGCCCTCCCCGTCGACGAGGGCCCGGCGGACGCAGTCGTCGTGGGGTGGCACACGGACTTCGACTATCACCGGCTGACCGTCGCCACGCACGCGGTGCTCGATGGCGCCCGTCTGATCGGGACCAACGACGACGCGCTCTACCCGACCGAAGGGGCGCCGCTGCCGGGTGGAGGGTCGATCCTGGCGGCGGTTGCGTACGCGACCGGGGTCACCCCCGTCGTTGCCGGCAAGCCCAATCAGCCCATCGTGGACCTGCTCGCCCGGACGGTGGACACCGTCGAGCTCGTCGTCGGTGACCGCCCCTCCACCGACGGGCTGCTCGCTCGCCGGCTCGGGGTGCCCTTCGCACTCGTCCGCTCGGGCGTGACCCCGCCCGGAGCTGCCGTCGACGGGGTGACTCCCGAGCGCGACGTGGCGGATCTGGCCACGCTGGTCGCCGAGCTGTACCCGGGGGGCGGATCGACGTGAGCCGAGGCCACTCGCCACGCCGGCGCCTCGACGCCGAGCTGCTCCGGCGGGGCCTGGTGGCGAACCGGCGCGAAGCCGAGCAGGCCGTCGAGGCGGGGGCGGTCCTCGTCGGGGGGGCGCTCGCAGCGAAGCCCGCCCGCCTGGTCGGGGCCGACGAAGCGATCGTCGTGCTCGGCGAGCCAGCGCGCTTCGTCGGCCGGGGAGGCGACAAGCTCGACGCAGCGCTCGTGGCCTTCGGGCTGGACATCACCGGGACGGTGGCAGTCGACGTCGGTGCGTCGACCGGGGGGTTCACGGACTGCCTGCTGCAGCGTGGGGCAGCGCGGGTCGTCGCGGTCGACGTGGGACACGGCCAGCTCCATCCGAAGCTGCGGGGCGATCGACGCGTGCAGGTCCTCGAGCACACCGACGTGCGCGATCTCGACGTGGTGGGCGCCGGGGGCCCCTTCGAGGTCGTGGTCGTCGACGTGGCGTTCATCTCGCTCCGTGGGCTGGCGCCGATCCTCGCCAACCGGCTCTGCCGGCCGGGCGGGGAGCTCGTTGCGCTCGTCAAGCCCCAGTTCGAGGTCGGGCGGGTTGCGGCGAGCCGGGCGCGGGGTGTCGTGCGGGATCCCGGGGCGTGGGAGCGGGCCCTGGCGGGGGTCGCGGCGGCCTTCGATGCGGCGGGCGCGACGGTCGAGGGCGTGTTGCCGTCCCCCATTCGCGGCCGGGCCGGCAACGTCGAGTTCCTGCTCTGGGTACGTCCGGGTCGTGGTGGGGGTGCCCGTGCGCCAGGGTGGGGGGTAGCGTCCGAGGGAATGGACGTCGGAGCGGTCTCCCCCTGGCAGGCCTGGGCCGAAGCGGCGGTGCAGCTGGTGGGAGACCGGAGACCGGAGCCGACGGAGGGCTCGACGACGGAGGGGGCGGGCGAGCCGGAGGGGCGGCGACCGTGGCCACGGTGATGCTGGTGGTGCATCCCGGCCGCAAGGATGCCGAGGACCTGGCGGAGTCGCTCACCGCGTGGCTGGCCGCGGCGGGACACCGGGTGGTCGGGATGGAGGCGCGCGACGCGCTGGCGGCAGCCGACCTCGCGGTGAGCCTCGGCGGTGACGGCACGATGCTGCGCACGGTCGATGCGTGTCTGGCCACTCGTACGCCGGTGCTCGGCGTCAACCTCGGGACGCTCGGGTACCTCACCGAGGTCGAGCCCGAGCACGCGGAAGCGGCGCTCGAGGCCTACTTCGCTGGCCACGCCCAGGTGGAGGAGCGCATGGCGCTCGAGGCGACCGTGGTGCCGGGACCGGGTGGGGATGCCCGCCGTGCCTCCGCGCTCGCACTGAACGAGGTGGTCGTGGAGCGTGCGGGGCCGGGACACACGATCCGGACCCGCGTGGTGCTCTCGGGGGCCCCGTTCATCGTCTACGCCGCAGACGGGGTGATCGTGGCGACGCCCACGGGCTCCACGGCGTACAACCTCTCCGCTCGGGGGCCGATCCTCTCGCCGCAGCTCGAG
>JAJYGW010000061.1 GCA_021790615.1 Actinomycetes bacterium
AGGTATCTCGCCGCAGTCTCGTAGCCCGGCAGGACGCGCTGTCAACGGCCGGGACTTTCGGCCCTGTCGTGATCGGCCGCCTTGGGAGAGCATGTGACCCAAGACCTCGGAGCGTCACGAGGGGACGAGACCGGGCGGCGCTGGATTGAGAGGTGAGGCCATGAGACGGCGAGGAACGATCGCATTCGCTGTGGGTGTCGTGCTGCTCGCAGCGACCGCGTTCTGGGTCACATCGGTCGTGCCCCAGCTCGTGAAATTCCCGACGGACACGAACACGACACTCCACTACGGAGGCCGGATGGTCGTGTTCGTCGACCAGAAGACGGGTGCTTCGCTCGTCATGCCGAAGGTGTCGTCTCTCACGATCGACCGGACGATGAAGGCGCTCCCGCAGAGCACCTCGAGCGTGGCGGTGGTGGACGAGCGTTTCGTCGTCCACTCCGGCGGCACCACGCAGGTCGAGCACAACCGCTACGCACTAGACCGCCGCACGATGCAGAACGTCACGAGCGCCGACGCCTTCACCTTGGCACCGGGCAACCCCGGCGCCTCGGCAGGCAGCTACTACGTGACGCTTCCCATGGGGACCTCGGCGACCGACCGAACGATGCAGATCTGGAAGCCCGAGACGAGCACGACCTACCCGCTGATCCCGCTGCGCCCGGGCTCCCAGCCCACCAAGCTCAACGGGCTGTCGGTCTACTGGTTCTCCGGCACGCTGCCGATGACACCGGTGACGAGCGCCGAGCTGAAGGTGCTGGCAGCAGCAGGGCTCCCGATGTCGGCGTCACCGCAGGCGGTCGCCGCTCAGCTGACAGCGGCCGGGATGGACATCCCGGCCCTCACGAGAGCGCTCGCCCCGGTGCTGTCCGCGACCGAGGCAGCCCAGGTGCTCAAGGTCATGAGCAGCCCGGTCCCGCTTCACTACTACGCGTTCTCGTCGGGGATCGTGGCTGTCGAGCCGGCGACCGGCGCCGTGATCGACATCAAGAACGCTGTCGACGGCATCGCATACTCGCCGTCCACGGCCGGGCTGAAGACACTCGTGACCGTGCTGTCTCGACACACGAACGTGGCGGGCGTCCGGGGCGCGCTGCGGGCGCTGCGATCGCTCGCGTCGGGTCCGCCCCAGCCGGTCTACGAGTTGCAGTACAGCCAGACCCCCGCCTCGGTCGCCTCCATGGTGTCCACCGCGAAGTCGCAGGCGGACCAGATCAACCTGGTCTCCTTCGACATCCCGCTCGGCGTCGGCATCCTCGGCGGGGTCCTCCTCTTGCTCGGAGCGGCCGACATCGCTCGCCGTCGCTCGGGCCGCCGGCCGCAGGCCGCAGTGCCACCGCCCGCCGAGAGGCCAGCCGGCAAGGAGGCGGCGTGAGCACCACCGACTTCAGCTCTCGCATGGCGCCGGCGGACTCGATCCTCTGGAGGATCGAGTCCGACGCAATCCTCCGCTCGACCATCACTGCTGTCACCTTGCTCGACAGGGAGCCCGACTGGCAGCGGCTCCGCCGCAGTGTGGAGGAAGCTCTCTCGACGTTCCCCCGGCTCCAGCAGATCGTTTCCGAGCCGCGGCTCGGGCTCGGGATCGGGATGCCGCAGTGGGTGACGGCGCCTCACTTCGACGTCGACGACCACCTCGTCCGGGTTTCCCTTCCAGGCACCCCTGACCTGCAGGCGGTTCTCGACTATGCCGCACACGAGGCGATGGTCGGCTTCGACCGGAGCCGACCGCTCTGGCAGTTCACGGTGATCGACGGAGTCCAAATGCCTGACGGCCGACCCGGTGCCGCCTTCGTCCAGAAGTACCACCACGCGCTCGCAGACGGGATCGCGAGCGTCCAGCTCGCGCTCCAGCTGCTGGAAGCGACCCGCGAGGCGTCCGTCGCGGTGGCAGATCTCCGCCAGGCCGCCCGCGCGACGTCACGCGCCGCGTCAGGTGCTACCTCGCCGGGCGAGGCCGCGACCTCCGAGCTGGAGGCGGTCCGGGCCCTGTCACGCACCGCGGTGCGAGGGGCCCGGATCGCTGCTCGAGCTGCCCGGGACCCGCTCGGTACGGCGCGCGCCCTCTCTGAAGACCTCCGGTGGGGAGCCCGTCTCCTCGCGCCCGTGAGCCAGCCACTGTCGCCGCTCATGCGAGGGCGCAGCTCGAACCTCCAGTTCGGCGCCTTCGACGTCGACCTCGAGGAGCTCCGGGCTGCCGGGCAACGAGCCGGCGGATCGCTCAACGACGCCTTCCTCGCAGCCGTCGCGGCGGGTCTGCGTCGCTACCACGACGCTCACCAGGTGTCGGTGCGGGCGCTGCGGATGACGCTGCCGGTGAGCATCCGCCGGCCCGAGGACTCGCTCGGGACCAACCGCTTCACGCCTGTGCGCTTCGTCGTGCCCATCCTGCCGAACGTCGGCACCAGCATCCGCGCCCTCTCCGCAATCGTGCGCGAGTGGCGCAGCGGGCCGGCACTCGGACTCACCGACGGGCTCGCCCGCGCTCTCAGCATGCTCCCCACGTCTGCGGTCACGCCGGTGTTCGGCTCGATGCTGAAGAACGTCGACTTCGTGGCGACGAACGTGCCCGGCCTGCCGGTCCCCCTCTATCTCGCCGGGGCGGAGCTGGTCCGCCAGTACGCCTTCGCGCCGCCGTCGGGCTCCGCTCTCAACGTGGCGCTGCTGTCGCACGTGGGCACCTGCTGCATCGGCGTCAACATGGACAAGGCCGCCGTTCGAGACGGGGCGGAGATGGTGGCGGCTCTGAAGGAGGGCTTCTCGGAGGTGTTGGCTGTCGGGCACAGGCGGGAGCGGCGACGGGCGGCGGGGACTGCCAAGGCAGCCCGGCCGCCCGAAAGGGCACCAGCGCGGCGGACCGCAAAGGGGGCATGACGATGCGACTCGCCGACCGCCTCGCGAAGCTCGAGCGCAGCTCGTCGCTCGATGCGGGGTTCCTCACCCTCGAGAGCCCGACGACACCGATGCACATCGGCTCCCTCAGCTATCTCGAGCCCGGGCCGCTCCGGGACGAGAACGGTCGTGTCCGGCTGGGCGAGCTGCGAAGGCTGCTCGACGAGCGGTTGGCACTTGCTCCGCGCTTCCGGCAGCGGCCAGTCACGGGTCCTTTCGGGCTCGGCCGGCCGGTGTGGATGGAGGACCCGCACTTCTCGATCGCCAACCACGTGAACGAGATCGTGCTTCCATCACCTGGATCGGAGCAACAGCTGCGGGAGCTCTGCGGGCAGCTGATGATGAAGCTGCTCGACCGGTCCCATCCGCTCTGGGAGCTCTGGATCGTCGATGGGCTGGCCGACGGCAGCATCGTCTTGATCGAGAAGATCCACCACTCGATGATGGACGGGGTGAGCGGCGTCGACGTCGCCATGTTGATGACCGATGCGACGCCGAAGGTCGAGCGCACGCAGCGCCGCGCCCGGGCGCGAGCAGCTGGTTCAGGGGGCTCGGGAGACACCGGCGCCCGGCGCCCCCCAGGCCGGCTGACCCTGCTCGCAACTGGCGCGATCGACGAGCTCGGCGTGCCCTTGGCCATGGCCGGCGCACCGTGGCGGGCCACCGCAGAGCTCGGCGACGCGCTGATCCACCCGTCGCGGCTGCCTGAGCTTGGCCGCCAGGCCCGCGCGATAGCCAAGGGCTCGGCGTCTCTCGTCCAACGACGGAACATCGCACCGCACACGCCCCTCAACGACCCGGTTGGGCCACAACGTCTGTACGACCACGTGGAGTTCCCACTCCCCGAGCTGAAGCGGATCGCGAAGACCTTCGGATGCAAGGTGAACGACGTCCTGCTCGCGGGCGTGACGAACGGTCTCCGGCAGCTGATGCTCGACCGCGAGCTCGAGCCGGGCGACCGCTTCCAGGTGCTGGTGCCGGTGTCGACGAGAGCGCTCGCCGAGCACCTGACGTTCGGCAACCAGGTGGCTGCGTGGATCGTGGCGCTGCCGGTCGGAGTCGCGGGTGACCTGGCACGGCTAGAAGCCGTCAAGGTGTCCACCGCCGCCCGCCGTGAGGAGCACCAGGCCGACGCCGTGGCTGCCCTCCTGAGTGCCGCCGACCGGTGGCCGACGCCGCTCGTGCAGCTCATCGCGCGACTGACCCATCACCAGCCGTTCGTGAACGCCGTCGTGACGAACGTGCCCGGCCCGCCACACCAGCGATACCTGCTCGGAGCTCGCGTCAAGCGGGTCGCACCGTTCGTGCCGCTCGCCGGCAACCTCGACGTGAGCATCGGCATCGTGTCCTACGACAGCGAGGTGAGCATCGGCCTGCTGGCGGACGCGGAGCGGTGCGCTGACGTCCAGGTCCTCGGCGCCGGTATCCGGGCAGGGCTCGAGTCGCTCGAGGTCCTCGCGACACGCGTCCGCGGGGCCGCATGATCGGCGTCATGCCTGCGGTGCCGGAGGAGCAGGCTTGACAGACTCGAGCCAGGAATGACCTCGTCCACCCACTCCACCGCCTGGGCCGTCTCCGCACCGGGCCCCATCGACGACCACCCGCTCGTCCGCGTCGAGAGAGACCTTGCCCCGCCCGGACCAGACGAGGTGCTGGTGCGGGTGATCGCGTGCGGCGTCTGCCGCACCGACCTTCACCTCGCCGAAGGCGACCTCGCCCCACGGCGCCCTCTCGTCACCCCCGGTCACGAGGTGATCGGCATCGTGGAGGAATGCGGTGCCGGGGCCACCCGCTTCGAGGCCGGCGACCGCATCGGTGTGCCATGGTTGGCGTCGACCTGCGGAGAGTGCCGTTTCTGCCGGTCGGATCGGGAGAACCTCTGCCTCGCCCCGCGCTTCACCGGCTGGGACCTCGACGGGGGCTACGCCGACTACGCGCTGTGCCACGAGGGGTACGGATACGCCATCCCGGACTCGTTCGGCGACGTGGAGGCGGCACCGCTCCTCTGCGCCGGCATCATCGGGTATAGGGCTCCTTGTTCTCAAGTGATGCTCGCGACAGCTCCTGATCCAGGGAGGTCGCGGTGGCAAAGCCGTGGGACCGAGATGTGGTGGCAGCAGCGCTGGCGGAGATCGTCGACGGGGCGAGTCTCCGTGACGT
>JAJYGW010000249.1 GCA_021790615.1 Actinomycetes bacterium
GACTGCGTCCGCGACTTCTGGCGGGGCCAGGGCCACACGCTCGGGGAGCTCGCCTACCGCTTGACCGGCAGCTCCGACCTCTACGAGGCCTCTGCCCGCCGCCCGTCTGCGAGCGTGAACTTCGTGACCTGCCACGATGGCTTCACCCTCACCGACCTCGTCTCCTACGACGCCAAGCACAACGAGGACAACGGCGAGGAGAACCGCGACGGCAGTGACGACAACCGGAGCTGGAACTGTGGCGTCGAGGGCCCGACGACGGACCCCGAGGTGCTCGCGCTCCGCGCTCGGCAGCGCCGGAACTTCCTGGCGACGCTGGTGCTCTCCCAGGGGATCCCGATGCTCTCGGGCGGCGACGAGATCGGCCGGACGCAGCTCGGGAACAACAACGCCTACTGCCAGGACAACGAGCGATCCTGGTACGACTGGGCCGGTGCCGACGAGGACGTGGCTTCCCTCGTCTCCTGGCTCGTGGCCTTCCGCCGCGCCCACCCGGTGCTCCGGCGCCGGCGCTTCTTCGAGGGTGAGCGCCTGCGTGGCGCCGAGGTCTCCGACATCGGATGGTTCGCCCCCACCGGGAAGGAGATGACCGACGCCGAGTGGGAGTCCCCGGCACCGGCCAGCCTCGGCATGGTGCTGAACGGCGACGCCATCCCGAGCCCCGGCCCGAGAGGGGAGCGGATCCGCGACGACACGCTCCTCGTCGTGTTGAACCCGACGCCCGACGCGGTCTCCTTCGTCTTGCCGGACGGCAGCTGGGCCGGTGCATGGCTCGTCGAGCTCGACACCACCCAGGCCGGCCCACCCGTAGCGCCGGCCCGACACGAGGCGGGGGCTGCGCTCGACGTGGGACCCCGCTCGCTCGTGCTGCTCCGCCGCTGCGGCTGACGGACCGAGCCCCGGCGACCGCCCGACCGAGCCGCGGCAGCCGTCGGCCCGTGCTCAGCGAAGGAGCGCGCCGTAGGTGAGCACCTGGAGGAGCCGGGCGAGCGGCCAGGTGCTAGACGGGACGAGCTGCGTGAGCAGGATGCCGACGATCTCCTCCGCGGGATCGACGAAGAAGGTGGTGCTCGCCGCGCCACCCCAGGTCCAGGTCCCCGGGCTGACGGGCGTTCCTGCTGCGACGGGATCGACGAACACTGCGGGCCCGAGCCCGAAGCCGTACCCGGCCATCGGCCCGTTGAAGTCCGGCCTCCCCATCTCGGCCACGTCTCGCCTGCCCGGGAGGTGGTTCGCCGTCATCAGCCCAACCGTGCGCCGGCCGAGCACGCTGGCGCCGTCGAGCGTCCCCCCGGCGCACAGGGCGCGGGCGAATCGGTGGTAGTCGTCGAGGGTCGACACGAGCCCGCCACCGCCCGAGAGGACACCGGGCGGCCGGCACCAGCGAGACCCGGGTCCGCTCTCGAGCTTCGCGAGCGCCCCGTCTCGCCACTGGTAGCAGGCTGCCAGCCGCTCGCCCTCCCCCTCGGGCACGTGGAACGCCGTGTTCGCCATGCCCAGCGGGCCGGTGAGGCGCGCTGCGACCAGCTGGTCGAGGGGGGCGCCACCGAGCACCTCGGCGAGGCGGCCGACGACGTCGGTGGCGACGCTGTAGTTCCAGGCGGTCCCCGGTTCGAACAGCAGCGGCATGGTCGCGAGCTCGTCCACGAAACCGGCCAGATCTCCCGGGAAGGCGCCCGGTTCGAGCCGGGCGCGCACGTAGGCAGCGTCGAGCGGGCGCTCGCCGAGGAACCCGTAGGTGAGCCCTGCGGTGTGGGTGAGGAGGTGACGAACGGTGAGCTGCCGCTTCGCCGGGTGGGAGTGGGTCGGGTCGCCGGCCGGGTCGTCCACCACCCGGGGCTCGGCGAACGCCGGGAGGTAGTCGCCGACCGGGTCGTCCAGGCCGAAGCGGCCCTCCTCGAACAGGCTGAGCAGCACCGCCGAGACCACTGGCTTGGTCATGGAGTAGATCCGCACGAGCGTGTCGGCGTCGAAGGAAACCCCGCGCTCTCGATCCGCGGCACCGGTTGCGAAGCGACAGACCACGGTTCCGCGTCGAGAGACCAGCACGGATGCCCCGGCGAGGCGGCCGGCCTGGACCATCGCGGAGAGCGCCCCACCCAGGCGGGCGAGGCGGACCGGGTCGAAGCCCGCCTCCTCGGCCCGTGTTCGGAGCACCCCGTTCCACTCGATCTCGTCTGGTTCCCTCGTCCGGGTCATCGGGGCCGACCGTACCCGGACGAGGGAGGAGCGCTCGTCGGGACCCGCTTGGGTGAAGGGGACCCGCCTCCGGCCACGAGGGATCGGCGCGTGCAGAGGGACGCGAGCTCCTGCCACGGGCGCCTGGGCGCGGCTCGGGGAACCCGCCAGCCTGCACCACTACACTCCCCGCCCGTGAAGCTGGTGGTGCTGCGGGAAGCAGCGAGGGGCGAGCGGCGTGTGGCGGTGATCCCCCCGTCGGTCCCGTCGCTCACCGCCGCTGGCGTGGAGGTCGCCGTCGAGACGGGTGCGGGCCGGGGGGCACTCTGGAGCGACCATGCCTACCTCGAGGCAGGAGCCACGGTCGCGCCAGCCGGGGAGCTCCTGCGCGACGCCGATGTCGTCACGTCGATCCGCCTGCCGAGCCCTGCGCTGCTCGGTGAGCTGCGCCCCGGTGCGACCTACGTCGGGCTCTGGTCACCAGGCGCGGAGCCCGAGGCGATCCGGGCGTTGCTCGCCGTGGGCGCGAGCAGCTTCAGCCTGGAGCTCCTCCCTCGCATCACGCGGGCCCAGTCGATGGACGTCCTCTCGTCCCAGGCAACCGTCGCGGGCTATCACGGGGCGCTGCTCGCCGCGGCTCGTCTCGGACGCTTCTTCCCGATGCTGATGACCGCAGCGGGGACGATCCCGCCCGCCAAGGTCTTCGTGCTCGGCGCCGGGGTGGCCGGCCTCCAGGCCATCGCCACGGCGCGACGGCTCGGCGCCGTGGTGACGGGGCACGACGTCCGCGCTGCGGCGGGCGGCGAGGTCGAGAGCCTCGGCGCCCGGTTCGTCGGCCTCCCGGCGGCAGACCTCGCCGAGGGCGAGGGGGGCTACGCCGCCGCACAACCCGAGGAGCAACTGCGCCGCCAGCGGGAGGCGATCGCCGACAGCGTGGCCGGCTCCGACGCCGTGATCACGACCGCGGCGATCCCCGGCCGCCGGGCCCCGGTGGTCCTCACGGAGGCCATGCTCGCTCGGCTCGCGCCGGGGTCGTTGGTCGTCGACCTCGCGGCGGACTCCGGCGGCAACACCGAGGTGACGAAGCCGGGCGAGGAGGTCCATGTGGGAGGTGCGACGGTGCTCGGGGTGACGAATCCGCCCGGCTCGATGCCGGTCCACGCGAGCCAGCTGTACTCGCGGAACGTCACCACCTTCCTCGTCTCCCTCGTCCGCGGGGGCGCGCTCGTCGAGGAGCTCGAGGACGAGATCCTCGAGTCGACCTGCGTGACCTGGAAGGGACAGCTGCGCCAGCAGCGCTTTGCACCGACTGCAGGGGGAGAGGGAAGCCGGGGCGGCGCAGGAGGGAGCACGCAGGGCCCGACGGCCGCTGGTGGGGCGCACGCAGGCGCGGTCAGCGCAACCCGGCCGGAGGCCGCTCACGGGACCGAGCCGGAGGCCGCCCACGGGACCGAGCCGGAGGCCGCTCACGGGACCGAGCCAGGCGCCGCTGGCGGGACCGGCCCGGGTGCGCTCGACGGGAGTGATCGATGAGCGGGCTCGCCCTCGCCAGCATCTTCATCCTCGCCGTGTTCGTCGGCTTCGAGGTCATCTCGAAGGTCCCGAGCATCCTCCACACCCCGCTCATGTCGGGCTCCAACGCCATCCACGGCGTCATCCTGGTCGGGGCGATCGCCGTGCTCTCCACCTCGCACGGCCCACTCCAGGACGCCCTCGGTTTCCTGGCGGTCTTCCTCGCCACGATCAACGTCGTCGGTGGCTTCGTCGTCACCGATCGCATGCTCGAGATGTTCAAGGGCCGTGGGACGAGTTCCCGTCCCGGTGGCCGGCCGCCGTCGGGACCGAGCGCGGGCCGGCCGAGGTGAGCCATCCCGAGCTCGTCGGCGCGATCGACATCGTCGCGTTCGTCTGCTTCATCCTCGCCCTGAAAGGGCTCTCCTCTCCGCCGCTCGCGCGCCGCGGCAACCTCGTCGGCGCAGCGGGGATGCTGCTCGCCGTCGCGTTCGCGCTGGCGTTCACCCCGCTGCACCACCTGCTCCTGCTCGTCGTGGCGCTCGTGCTCGGTGTCGCCGTGGGGGTGCCGGCGGCACGCCTGGTCAAGATGACGGCGATGCCGCAGATGGTGGCGGCCTTCAACGGCGTCGGCGGCGGCGCAGCAGCGCTCGTGGCACTCGCGACCTTTGCGCAGCGCGGGGGGCTCACCTCCGACGGCGAGCGTGTGGCGATCCTGGTCGACGTCGTCATCGGCTCGATCTCGCTGACGGGCTCCGCCATCGCCTTCGCGAAGCTCCAGGAGCTGATGACCGGCCGGCCGATCGTCTACCCGGCGCAGCAGCGGGTGAACGGGGCGATCGCCATCGTGATCGTGGCGTTCGCCGTTGCGCTCCTCGCCGGCGTCGGGGGGCTGGCCCTCGTCCTCGTGCTGGTCTCGTCGCTCGCGCTCGGCGTGGCGTTCGTGCTCCCGATCGGCGGGGCCGACGCCCCGGTGGTGATCTCCCTGCTCAACGCCTTCACGGGACTCTCCGTCGCCGCCTCCGGCTTCGTGCTCAACGACACGGTCCTCATCGTCGGCGGAACCCTCGTCGGGGCGTCCGGCGCCCTCCTCACGCGCATGATGAGCCAGGCCATGGGGCGCTCCCTCACGAACATCCTCTTCGGCGCCTTCGGTGCCGTGGTGACCGCCACCGGCACGGCTGGCGATGGGAGCGACCGCAGTGTGCGGTCGAGCACCCCCGAGGACGTGGGCACGATGCTCGCCTACGCAGACCGGGTGATGGTGGTGCCCGGCTACGGGCTCGCCGTGGCACAGGCGCAGCACACGCTGCGCGAGCTGGTTTCGCTGCTCGAGGCGAGAGGGG
>JAJYGW010000139.1 GCA_021790615.1 Actinomycetes bacterium
CGACATGACAGCCCACAGCCGGCTCCCGTCGGGGAGCCGGAGGTCGAGCTCTGGCTGTGCGGCGTCGAAGCGCCGCTCGCTCAGACCAAAGCGAGCGCCCGCGTTCCGGACCATCGTGATCAGCTCCTCATCCGATGAAGCGATCGGTCCGACCATCTCCTTGCGGCCACCTGCATAGGTCACGAAAGCGCACTCGCAACCATTGACGTCGATGTTCTCGACAGCCGAATCGTCGACGAACCGTTGAAGCAGCCCGAGACCGAACAGCATGTCGAGCGCCATGCCCACGACGAGCTGCTCGTCCTTTTGATCGAGCGGCCTGTCGCCGGCTGCCACCCGACTCGCCGCCTTCTCGTCGAGAGCTCGCTGAGCGAAGGCAGCGGCCCTCGCACGGACCGCCCCGGACCTCGCTGCGGATGGGCTGGCCACCGGCGCCTCGCTGCTCGCGAGCCGGCGAGCGACCTCGCCGCGCACCTCCGCTGCGAGGTGGACGAGGTCACCGGAGAGGGCGGAGGGCGGCGGGTCCGCGAAGTGTCGTGCTCCCGTGTGCAGGCTCATGCCTGGCCCCCGAGCCGACCCGGAAGGCTGCCCGCAGCTGCCACGACGGCGTCGGGCGCGAGCTCGGCGGCGGGTAGCTCTGGCGTCAGCTGCGGTGGCGCCCCGCGGAGCACCTGGTCGACGAGTCCGGCGAGTGGGCCCTGGCCGGGTGGGGCGGGTCGGCGAGTTGCAAGCTGCAAGCGCTCGGGAGAGATGGCAGCCGCGATGGGCCGGCCCAGTGCGGCTGCGAGCTCGCCACTCAGATGGTGCTCTCCTGCGACGACGACTGCGCTCGAAGTGAGCCCGGCGGCCGCGAGTGCCGCCATGCCGGACCGGGCGTGGACGACCGAGGCCGTATCGGAACGGCAGACGACGAGGACCCGGTCCGCGGCCGTGAGGATCGGTCGCGATGAAGTTGCCGCGCCGACGCGGCCGACGTCGACGAGCAAAGGCCGACGGCACCGCGGCGCGAGCGCGGCGAGCGGCGACGCGACCCACTCGAGCGTCGGCGCCTGAGCCCGTCCGGCTATGCCCGGGACGACGTCGACACCGGGAAGGCCACGCGCGCGCTGCGAGTGGGCGACCAGGGTGTCCTCGTCGAGCCCATGGCGGCCGGCAAGTGCCAGAGTCCCGAGGCCTGGGATCGGATCGAGCCCGAGGCGCAGCGCGAGGTCCCCGCCGTCGACGTCGGCGTCGAGCAGGATCGGTCCCGGTGCCCCGTCCGGCTCGACCGCGAGCTGGAGCGCGAGCGCGAGTGCGAGCGTCGTCGCGCCGGGAGCGCCGGTCACCGAACCGACCGCGATGAGGCTCATCGTGGTGTCCGCGCCGGCGTCGCAGCTACCTGGACAAGGCTGACGTTGCCGTTGGCGCTCGCGGTCGCCACGGCGGAGGCGAGAGCAGCCGGCACGGCGACCGTCACGTTCACCGTGCCGCCCGTGGATCCCGACGAGAAGCTGAAGACGGTTCCGCGCCCAAGGACGTCGCTCTTCGTCGCCTGTCCACGGGCGCCGGCCACTGTCGGGACGGCGGACGCCGGCGCGCTCGAGCTCTGCCCGGTGTTGCTCCCCGCGTAGATCAGGAGCACCGAGTCGCCGATCGAGAGGCTGCCCGGGACTTGATCGGGCTGGAGGCTCGTGCCGACGAGGGCGGTGCCGGCGCCCGGCTGACCGGCCCGCGTGAGGTCCGCCGCCACGAGCAGGGTCCCTTTCACGAGCGGCTCGGTCGCCCGGGTCCCGGCGATCGCAGGCAGGTCGCCGGCGGGGATCGGCGTCAGATTGCTCGGCGCGGACATCGATGCGGTCGTGAGCTGGCCAGCCGAGATCGGGCTGCCGGCCGGCACGGACTCGGCGAGCTCGAGGTATTGCTCGACGTGGGAGCCGCGCCGGGCGAGCTCGGCTCCGATGGCGGCGCAACCGACGACGAGTGCCACCCCGAGGACGACGAGCTTGGGTTGCCGGCCCTTTGCAGGTTCAGTGCTCATTGGAGGATGGTCGCGGGGCGGGTTACCGGAGTACCTACCGTTTTCGACGGGTCGCCTGTGGATCTCGCGTGCGAGGCGGATGTCGCTCAGCGCTCTGCGCGAGTGGTGGCGGACCCGCCCTGCACCGCCTCCTCGATGCTCCTGCGCACCCTGACCAGGATCAACCCGCATCGAGTGCCGTCGTCGGCCCCCACCGACGACGTAGGGCGGCACGGCTCGAGGCGACCTCGGTCGCGCGCGGCGTCGCGACCGGAGGCACTGCACCTGGCCTGGGCCTGAACAAGTTGTCCACAGGTGAGCGGCATCAGACTCCGGCCGGCCGGGAGGCCACGAGCAGTCCGGTGACCCCGGCCGGGGGCGTCGGCCTCGGTCGGCACCGCCATCGGCACCGCCCGCAGGTGCCAGGCGCTCGCTCGACGCACTCTCGGAGTCGCCCGGGCGAGAGGCGGGAGCGATGAAGTCCCTGCTCAGGGGCTACCAGCGGTCTTCCCTGACTGCTATACTGTCCTGCGCCGTTCGATCGAGTAGCAGGACTGGAAACGTGGGCGGTGGCCCACGTTTTTTGATTGCCCCGGAGCAGAGTGGCCGTGACCATGAGAGGAGGCGCAGATGAACACGATCGACAGAGTCGAGCGCGTCGTCGCGCCCGTGGTCGCGTCCTCGGGCCTCGAGCTCGTTGACGTCGAGGTTCGTCCCGGCACCGTCCGAGTGACCGTGGACCGTTCCGGAGGGGTCGACCTCGACAGCCTCGGCACCGCCACGACTGCCATCTCCCGTGTCCTCGACGACGCCGACGCCGTGCCCGGGGGCCGATACGAGCTCGAGGTGAGCAGCCCCGGCGTCGAGCAGCGCCTCCGCCGACCCGATCACTTCCAGCGCCACGTCGGCACCACCATCGCGGTGAAGACCAAGCCCGGGGTCGATGGCGAACGTCGTCTCGAGGGCAGGCTCAGGGCTGCCGGCACCGATCGTTTCGTGATCGAGGGAGACCTCGTACCCGGTGGCAGCCGGGAGCTCGCGTATGACGAGGTCGAGCGGGCGCACACGGTCTTCGACTGGCGCGCGGCGCTCGCCGGTACCAGCGCGCCGAGCGCGAGGCGCCAGCACAAGGCGGACCGGCAGCGACGCTCGTCCGGGAGAGCCATTGCGAACGACGTCGAGACACACGACACTGACGAGACGGAGACCCCATGACCACGTCCAACTTCGAGATGCTCGAAGCGATGCAGCTGATGGCCCGGGACAGGGGCATCTCGGTGGACACGTTGTTCGACGCGCTCGCGAACGCCCTCGTCGCCGCGTACAAGCGGCTGCCCAACGCTGCCGAAGAGGCCGTTGTGACCATCGATCCGGACCGGGGCGAGTTCCGCGTCTACGGCCAGGAGCTTGACGAGGAAGGCAACGTCATCCGCGAGTGGGACGACACGCCGCACGACTTCGGGCGCATCGCGGCGCAGGCAGCCAAGCAGGTGCTGACCCAGCGGGTGCGCGAAGCCGAGCGCGACCGCAAGTACGAGGAGTACGCCGGCCGGGAAGGCGACATCGTCACCGGGATCATCCAGCAGACGGACAGCCGCTTCACGCTGCTCGACCTCGGCAAGGTGGAGGCGTTGCTCCCCCAGGCCGAGCAGGTGCCCTACGAGCGCTACGACCATGGCGCGCGCCTGAAGGCCTACATCGTAGAGGTACGGAAGACGTCGAAAGGGCCCCAGATCGTCGTGTCGCGGAGCCACCCCGGGCTCATCAAGCGGCTGTTCGAGCTCGAGGTGCCGGAGATCTCGAACGGGATCGTCGAGATCAAGGCCTGTGCGCGCGAGCCGGGCCACCGCACCAAGATCGCCGTGTGGTCGAACGATGCGAACGTCGACCCCGTCGGTGCCTGCGTAGGAGCGCGAGGTGCTCGCGTCCGGATGGTGACGACCGAGCTCCGCGGCGAGAAGGTCGACATCGTGCCGTTCTCGGACGATCCCGCCGAATTCGTCGCCCGTGCCCTCCAGCCGGCAAGGGTGAAGGAGGTGCTGCTCGACGAGGAGAAGGGTCGCGCCACCGTGATCGTGCACGACTACCAGCTGTCCCTCGCCATCGGCAAGGAGGGCCAGAACGCCCGTCTCGCCGCCCGTCTCACGGGCTGGCACATCGACATCCGCTCGGAGTCCGAGGTCGCAGCCGACGAGGAAGGCGAGTGGGCCGAGGGCGAGTGGGTCGAGAACGAGGACGGTGAGATGGTCTGGAAGCCGGCCGGTGGCGGCGAGACGCTCTCGGCAGAGCAGTGGGCCGCAGGCGATGCAGGCACCCCGACCGAAGGGTCCGAGGAGCCGGTGGAGGCGAGCGTCGACGCAGACGACGTCGGCCCCGGTGAGGTGGCCGAGCAGAACCTGGCCGAAGCGTCGGCTGCCATAGACGAGGAGGATCGGGAGCTCGCGGCAGTGGCCGACGAGTTGGAGGCCGTCGCGGAGGACGACACCTTCGACACCGCCACGCCCCCGAGCGTGGCGGGCAGCTTCGAGTCTGCTGAAGGCGAGCCCGGGCCGGGCACCCCGGGCTGAACCCCGAGCGGCCGCGCCGGACTCGGCGTCAGCACTCGTCCCTGGCGACGACCTCCGGACGGAGCCGATGGCGACGCCGATCAGGACATGTGTCGGGTGTGGCAGGAGCCGGAGCATCGCAACGCTCGTACGCGTCGCCGTCGTCCCGGGCGAGGGTCTCCGGATCGGCGGAGGACTTCCGGGCCGCGGTGCCTGGCTGTGCTCGGATCGGGCCGCCGACTGCGCTCGTGTAGCTCAGCGTCGCAAGCGCTGGTCGGTCGCTTTGAAGGCTCCGGTCGATCGCGCGGCCGGGGAGCGTCTCGTGGCAGAGCTGCTGGCCGAGGAGAAGGCAGGTAGCCGGTAGAACAGTGGGGACACATCGCCTGTCCCTGGATCTGCTGTCGGCGGGGGCTCCGCCGATGTGCGAGGATAGGTACTCGCACCGTCGCACCTGGTGCTCACGGC
>JAJYGW010000330.1 GCA_021790615.1 Actinomycetes bacterium
AACGAGGGCCTGGTCGGTGATCGTCACCTGGTGGTGGGCTTCGTAGCGGTCACGCAGCCCCTTCAGGATCTCGATGGTGTGCGCGAGCGACGGCTCCTCGACCTTGATCGGCTGGAAGCGGCGTTCGAGGGCTGCGTCCTTCTCCAGGTGCTTGCGGTACTCGTCGAGTGTCGTCGCCCCGATGGTCTGGAGCTCTCCCCGGGCGAGCATCGGCTTGAGAATGCTCGCGGCGTCGATCGCACCTTCGGCCGCACCGGCACCCACGAGGGTGTGGAGCTCGTCGATGAAGAGGATGATGTCGCCCCGGGTACGGATCTCCTTGAGCACCTTCTTCAGGCGCTCCTCGAAGTCACCCCGGTACCGGCTCCCGGCGACGAGCGCGCCGAGGTCGAGGGTGTAGAGCTGCTTCCCCTTGAGCGTCTCGGGCACCTGGTTGGACACAATGCGCTGCGAGAGGCCCTCGACGATGGCGGTCTTGCCGACGCCCGGCTCCCCGATCAGCACCGGGTTGTTCTTCGTCCGTCGCGAGAGGACCTGCATCACCCGCAGGATCTCGACGTCGCGGCCGATGACCGGGTCGAGCTTGTGGTCGCGCGCCAGTGCGGTGAGGTTCCGGCCGAACTGGTCGAGCACCGGCGAGCCGGACTTGACCTCCTCGCCGGATCCGCCCGGCGCAACCCCGGTCGGCACGTCCCGGCCCTGCGCCCCGGACAGGAGTTGGATCACCTGCTGGCGCACCCGTGGGAGGTCCGCGCCGAGGCTCTGCAGCACGGTGGCTGCGACCCCCTCGCCCTCCCGGACCAGCCCGAGCAGCATGTGCTCCGTGCCGATGTAGTTGTGGCCGAGCTGGAGCGCCTCGCGGAGCGACAGCTCGAGGACCTTCTTCGCACGGGGCGTGAAGGGCGGCGAGCCGGTCGGCGCGCTCCCAGCGGGGCCGATGGTCTCCTCCACCTTCTCGCGGACGGCCTCGAGCGTCACCCCGAGCTGCTCCAGGGCCTTCGCGGCGATGCCTTCGCCCTCGTGGATCAAGCCCAGCAAGATGTGCTCGGTCCCGATGAAGTTGTGGTTCAGGAGCCGCGCCTCTTCCTGGGCAAGTACGAGGACCCTGCGTGCTCTGTCTGTAAAGCGCTCGAACAAGTGTCCGCCTCCCTGGACGGCTCGTGTGGTAATCCCACTGTACCGGGGCTCCTGCCCGGAGTGGCACCCGCCCGTTCCGTCGGCTATTGCTGCTTCCTGTCGCGGTTCGCCTAAGTTCCTCCATGGTGAACGTCGCAGATCTCCTCGGCCTTCCATGCCTCGACACCGACCTCGAGCGTGTCGAGGTCGCGCTCCAGCGCGAGGCGGCGACGGAGGATCCGTTCCTCGCCGAGGTCACGACGCACCTCATCGCCGCCGGCGGCAAGCGCCTGCGCCCCCTCCTCACGTTGGCCGCCGCGGCCAGCTCCGAGAAGGAAGCGACCGAGGAGGTGCTGCTCGGGAGCGTCGCCGTGGAGCTCGTCCACATCGCGTCCCTGTACCACGACGACGTGATGGACGAGGCCGAGCATCGCCGCCAGGTCCTCTCCGTGAACGCTCGCTGGGGAAACCTCGTCGCCGTCGTCGCCGGCGACTTCCTCCTCGCACGTGCGGCGGGCATCGCCGCCTCCCTCGGGACCGAGGTCGCGAGCCTGCTCGCGGCCACCCTCGGGCGCATGTGCGAGGGACAGGTCGCGGAGGTGCACGCGGCGTTCGACGCAGAGCGACCGGAGCCGAGCTACCTGAACGCGATCGCAGGGAAGACCGCGTCGCTGATGGCCTGTTCCTGCCGGATCGGTGCGCTCACGTCCGGGCTGGACGGGTACGCGCGCGACGCGCTCACCGAGTTCGGCGAGGCGCTCGGCATGGTGTTCCAGATCCGAGACGACATCCTCGACGTCGTCGCCTCCGACGAGGAGCTCGGCAAGGAGGCCGGGCAGGACCTGGTCAAGGGCATCTACACCTTGCCGGTTCTGCGTGCGCTCGCGGATCCCGAGGCCGGACCGGAGCTCCGCTCGATCCTCGGTCGTCCCCTCGGCGACGCGGACCGGGCACTCGCCCGGAGCGTGATCGCGGGATCCGGCGCCATCGCGGAGGCGACGGCGGAGGCACGGCGCTGGGCAGATCGTGCGCACGGCGCGGCCAGCGCCCTGCCGCCGTCGCCAGCCGGCGAGGCACTCGCCCGCCTACCCCACGCCCTCCTCGACACGCTGGCCGTCCCGACGCTCTGAGCGGCGAGGCCTCCGGGGCACGTGCGCCGGAGGCCCGGCAACGTCCTGGTCGCCCGACGGTGTGCCTCCCTACGGGCCGAGCGGCCGGAGTGTCGGGAACGCGATCACCTCGCGAATGTTGGCGGTGTCCGTGAGGAGCATCACCAGGCGGTCCACCCCGAGACCGAGGCCACCCGCGGGCGGCAGCCCGTGCTCGAGGGCGAAGAGATAGTCCTCGTCGACCAGCATTGCCTCGTCGTCCCCTGCCGCTCGGGCCGCCGCCTGCGCCTCGAAGTTCCGGCGCTGGATCTCGGGGTCGCCCAGCTCCGAGAACGCGTTCACGAGCTCGCGGCCGGCGACGATGGACTCGAAGCGCTCCACGAGCCCGGGCTCACTCCGGTGCGGGCGCGCAAGTGGGGAGACCTCGGCTGGGTAGTCGCAGACGTGCACCGGGTCCCAGAGCGTGCCCTCGACCGTCTTCTCGTAGAGCTCGAGTAGGAGCTTCCCGCTGCCCCACTCCCCCCGAACGGGGATGCCGGCCCCACGGGCGAGCGACTCCAGGTGGGGCCGGTCCTCGAGGTGGATGGTGCAGCCGTGCGCCTCTCCGACGAGCTCGGCCATCGTGGCCCGTCGCCACGGCGGGGTGAGGTCGAGGGATCGCCCCTGGTAGGAGAGCGCCGTCCCGCCGACGACCGCGACGGCGGCCGCTACGACGAGCTGTTCGACCAGTTCCATCATGTCCCGGTAGTCGGCGTAGGCCTGGTAGCACTCGAGCATCGTGAACTCGGGGTTGTGCCGGGGCGACAGCCCCTCGTTGCGGAAGACTCGGCCGAGCTCGAACACCCGCTCGAAGCCGCCGACGACCAGGCGTTTCAGGTAGAGCTCGGGGGCGATGCGGAGGTAGAGGTCGCTCCGGAGCGCGTTGTGGTGGGTGACGAACGGGCGCGCCGTGGCACCGCCGGGTAGCGGATGGAGGATGGGCGTCTCGACCTCGACGAAACCGCGTCCCTCGAGGTGCCGGCGCAGCGTGGAGACCACCCTCGAGCGAGCGAGCAGCGCGGCTCTCGGGCCTTCGTTCGCCCAGAGGTCGACCTCACGGTGGCGGTAGCGGGCATCGGGGTCCTGCACTCCGTGCCACTTGTCCCCGAAGCCTCGCGCTGCCCGAGCGAGCAGGGACCACCGCGCAACCCTGATCGACAGCTCGCCGCGCTTGGTGGTGACGACCTCGCCCTCGGCCCCGATCCAGTCCCCCACCCGGGACCGGACCAGCTCGCCGAAGTCCTCCGTGAAGCCTGCGCCGGCGAAGAGCTGCAGGGAACCGGTCCAGTCCGCGAGCGTCGAGAACGCGAGCCGGCCCTGGGGCCGGTGGGCGAGGACCCTGCCGGCGACGCGGACCTCGACACCCGTCGACACCCCCGGATCGAGTGCGCCGAAGCGCTCCACGATCTCGCCGAGCGGCGTCGTATCCGGGAAGCGATAGGGGATGACCGGCGACCCGGAGCCAGGAGCTGCGCCAGCCGGGGGAGAAGTCCCGTTCCCGACGGCCTCGCGCTCCAGCCTCCCGGGAACGCTGCCCGCCGGGCCTGTCTCGTCGGTGCTCACGCCGACCGCTCGGCGTTGCGCCGGAACAGGATCCGCAGGCCATGCAGGGTGAGCCAGGGATCGTAGGTCTCGATCGTACGGCAGTGGGGCGCGATCAGCCCCCCGAGGCCCCCGGTTGCAACCACCCTCGCCGAGCCGAGCTCGTCGAGGAAGCGACGACAGAGGCCGTCTGCCTGGGCTGCGAAGCCGAAGAACGTCCCGGAGCGGATGGCTTCGGCGGTGGAGCGTCCGATCGCGGCCACCGGCTCCGTGAGCTCGACCCTGCCGAGGAGCGAGGCGCGAGCGAACAGCGCCTCGAGACTGACCTCGACGCCGGGGACGATCGCCCCGCCGAGGTATGCCCCGTCCGCGGCGATGGCGTCGAAGGTCGTCGCCGTGCCGAAGTCGACGACGATCACCGGCGTCCCGTAGCGATCCCGGGCGGCAACCGCGTTCGCGATCCGATCGGCGCCGACGTCCTCGGGACGGTGGTACGCGATGGCCATCCCCGTGTCGAGCCCGGGACCGACCACCACGGTCGGAGCGTCGAGGTGCGCGCGGGCCATCTCCTCCCACGCGGACCGCACCCGGGGAACGGTCGAGGAGATGGCGACACCTCCGATCCCGGTCGCGAGGTCCTTCCCCGAGAGCGCCAGGAGCTGGTGGACGAGGAGGAAGAGCTCGTCGGAGGTGTGGGCGGCGTTCGTCTCGAGCCGCCAGTGTGCGACGAGCCCGTCTGCTGCGTCCGCCGGCTCATCCTCGAGCAGCCCGAGGACGGTCTGGGTGTTGCCGACATCGACCGCGAGCAGCATCCGCTCAGTGCCCTCCGGCCGGACCCGGCGCGACCGACCGCTCGGTGGCCACCGGCTCTTGCCTCCCCGTCGGCTCCGTCACGACGCGCTCCTCTCCGAGGTCTCCGTCGGGCCCTCTGCCGGCCCGGTTCGCTCGACGCCCGGCGGCCCCCTCGGCCCCCGATCCGCCCTGTGCCCCTTCCGGGCCCCGTTTCGCTTCCGGGCCCCGTTTCGCTTCCGGGCCCCGTTTCGCTTCCGGGCCCCGTTTCGCTTCCGGGCCGAGGACGCCCCGGCAAGCCCTGTCGCCCCAGGGGTTCGCCTCGCTCCGTCCGGGAAGGTCGCCCCCCCGGACCAGCTCGTGGAGGCTACCAAGACGAC
>JAJYGW010000186.1 GCA_021790615.1 Actinomycetes bacterium
CGTCGACGTGCCCGACCTGTCGATCGTGTGCTTCCGGCACCTCGCCGACGGATGGGATGCGAGCGAGAGCGCTGAGCGAGCCCTCGACGAGCACCAGGACCGGCTGCAAAGAGCGCTCGAGGTCTCCGGCGAGGGATGGGTGTCGACGACGAGGCTGCGCGGGCGGACGTGGCTTCGAGCAGGGGTCATGAACCACATGAGCTCGTCCGAGGACACGGCCGGCCTCTTGGAGAGCCTGCGGCGTCTCGCGCAAGGGCTCTGATCCTCAGGTTCGCCCGCCGTCGTGCCGGGCGAGCTCCCGGAGCCGACCGAGGGTCCCGCGCGCCCGGGATCGCACCGCCTCCTCGACCACCGGCGCGAGGAGTGCGGCGCCGAGGCCTTCCGGGCGTTCGTAGGTGACAGTCATCCGGACCGCCGTCAGCTCCTCGACCTCGCGAAACTCGAACGTGATGGACCGATCGTCGCCATGAGAGGAACGCCAGCGGACGAGGCGGTCGCTCACAAGCTCCTCGATCTCGATCTCGGCGTTCACCGACTTCGGACCGAGCCGGAGGACGGCATGAAAGCGCGCTCCGATGCCGCGCGTCCGGGCACCGAGCGGTGTCAGCTCCTCGAGGTCCTCGATGACACGCATCGCGTTCTCGTGTTCGGAGACGAGGACGAACAGCTCGTGCGCCCCAGCGTCGATCCGGGTCGATACCCTGACGGTGTTCAACGTCCCCATCGGCGTGCAGTATGACGTGGCGTGAGGCTGTGGTCATTCGGGGTAGATCTCTGCTGCACTCGTCGTCGATGCTGAATGGGCAGACGCCGGTGGACGAGTCGACGGCAGACGACGGAAGACCGGGGCTGGAGGCAGCAGTTCGATGAGCAGGGACGAGGTCGGCGGAGCGGGGGAGGCGGGGGACGCGGCGGAGGACCGCGAGGGTTTCTCGGCGTACTGGGTGGAGCTCGACGACGCCGCAGTGCTCAAGATCCAAGGAGACTTGGACCTGAGCGCCAGCTCAGCGCTTCGCGCCTGCCTGCTGGACGAGGTCGGCCTCGACGGCCCGCCCATCGTCCTCGACCTGAGCGACGTGCCGTTCGTGGACTCGACCTGCCTCGGCGTCCTGATCGGGGCGCTGCGGCGGGCTCAGGAGAACCGCGGAGGCCTCCGCCTCGCCGCCGCGCAACCGAGGGTCCGGAGGGCCTTCGAGATCGCAGCCCTCGACGACATCTTCCCGATGTTCGACTCTGTCGAGGAAGCCTCGGGGGCTACCGTTCCGGGTCAATGACGGACTTGCCCGTAACAGACGCTCCGGAGCCTGGCGACATCGCCGATCGAGAGCCTGCTCTGGTCGTGGCGCTCGACCCCGCAGCTGCTGCAGAGGCGACAGCTCCGCAAGCGGCGCCCCGCCGTGTTCTCGTCATCGTGGCGCACCCCGACGATCTCGACTTCGGCGCCGCCGGGACGATAGCGACCTGGACTGCGGCCGGATCCGAGGTCGTCTACTGCATCGTGACCGACGGAGCCGCCGGATCGGCAGAAGAGGACGTGGACTTGTCGACCCTCCCGGCACGCCGGGAGGACGAGCAACGAGAGGCGGCCCGGGTCGTCGGCGTGGAGCAGGTGATCTTCCTCGGATATCCCGACGGCGGGCTCGAGCCGACTCAGGAGGTGCGCCGAGACCTGAGCCGGGTCATCCGGCAGGTCCGGCCTGACCGCGTCCTCGGACAGTCTCCCGAGCGCAACTACGAGCGCATCCGTGCCAGCCATCCCGACCACCTCGCGGCCGGCGAGGCGATGCTGCGCGCCGTCTATCCGGACGCGCGCAACCGGTTCGCACATCCGGAGCTGCTCGAGGGCGAGGGGCTGCAGCCCTTCGAAGTGCCGGAGGTATGGCTGATGGCCTCGCCCGCCCCTGATCAGATAATCGACATCACCGGCGCCTTCGACAAGAAGGTCGCGGCGCTCGCGTGCCACAAGAGCCAGATCAACGACATCGACAGGCTCGCGACGTTCGTACGTGGCTGGGCATCGGCGACTGCCGTCCGCTTCGGTCTCGGAGCGGACCGGCTGGCCGAGGCGTTCCAGATCGTCGACACTCGCTGAGCTAGTGTGTGGCGAGGGCCACGACGGCCCGCTCGCCGAGCGGAAGGAGGTCGTCCTCGGATGAATGTGATCACCCGGATCCGAATCCACACGACCGCGCGCTCGGTGCCTTCGGCTTGCTGATCTTTGATCCGCTGAGCCACCTCGAGTGGTGACCGCCGCCTGGTACTGCACCTGCAGGCCGCGGCAGGAGGGCCGGCTCGAGGCGGAGCGGCTCGACAGCTATCGGAGGCTCCGGCGCGAGCAGGCGCGCCTCACAGCTCGTGACGATCCACGGCTCCGCGCGCAGCGGTCGGCCGAGCTCCGCCGGTTCTACCGGATGATCAAACAGCAACCTCACCACTGAGCGGCGAGACCTCGGGTGAGGAGACGCCCTCAGACCGAGTCGGCGTCTTCGTCCGCGGTGAGGCGATCGACGATCTTCCGCAGTGCCTCGGGTGCCTGAGCTCCCGCCAGGCCGTACTTCATCTGGAAGAGGAAGAACGGCACGCCGGTGACGCCGATATCGAGCGCCGCCCGCTCGTCGCGCCGCACGTGCTCGGCGTACGCGTCCGACTGGAGGACGTGACGGATCTCGACGGCGTCGAGCCCGGCCGCTGCCCCGACCGATTCGAGCTCGTGCGGATCAGAGATGAGTCGACCGTCGGTGAAGTAGGCGCGGAACAGCGCCTCGTACACCTCGTCCTGAGCCTCGCGGTCCCGTGCGAGGTGGAGCAACCGATGTGCGTCGAACGTGTTCGCCCGGCGCGTCCGGTCGAGGTGGTACTCGAGGCCGACCTCCGCTGCGAGGTCGGTGAGCCGGCGCTGCCCGGCGAGCGCCTGCTCCTCGGAGATTCCGTACTTCTTCGCCACGATCTCGCTCATCGACCGGTCGTCGTGCGGTGGCGCCGTCGGGTCGAGCTCGTAGCTGTGCCAGAAGACCTGGACGTCTCCGGCTCGGGGGTGATCGGCGAGGGCGCCCTGTAGCCGCCGCTTGCCGAGGTAGCACCACGGGCAGATCACGTCGGACCAAACGTCGATTCGCACGAGCAGTGCAACGCACCTCGGGCCTCCGGCAATCCCGTCACCGCTGCTCGCCCGCTGCCGGCTCCGCCCGAGCCGGCGACCGGTGCCCGGGCCCACCGTGCTGTCGTCGCCGAACCGGGTTCTGTGAAAAGGTGATGGGCATGACCATCGGGATCCTCGGGGGGACGGGACCGGCCGGCAAGGCGCTTGCGGCTCGGCTCTCCTCGCTCGGGATGGAGGTCCGCCTCGGGTCGCGGCAGGCCGAGCGGGCGACTGAGGTCGCCGCCACGCTGAAGGACAAGTGGCCGGATCGCAGGCTCACCCTCACCGGTGTCGTCAACGAGGAGGCATGCGACTCCGACCTCGTCGTGATCGCGACGCCGTGGGACGGTGCAGCGACGACGGCTGCGAGGTTGTCGGGCCGGCTCGCCGGGAAGGTCGTGATCTCGATGGCGAACGCTCTCGCCAAGGTCGGCGACGAGCTCCAGGCGCTCGTGCCGCCCCGCGGCTCGGTGACGGTCGCCGTCCAGCAGGCAGCTCCCGAGGCGCTCGTGGCGGGGGCGTTCCACCACGTACCGGCACGCGGCCTCGGAGACCTCGACGAGCCCCTCGACGCGGACGTCCTCGTGTGCTCTGACCACGAGCGCGCGACGACGGCGACGATCGAGCTCGTGGATGCGATCCCCGGGCTGCGCGGCGTCGACGCCGGGACGCTCTCGGCCGCAGCGGCCATCGAGGCCTTCACCGCCGTGCTGATCGGGATCAACCTGAAGCACCGGGTGCACTCGAGCATCCGCCTCACCGGCTTCGACCGCTGACACGGTGAGCCGCCCATGGTGATGCGCCTCTACGACACCGCTCGGAGGGAAGTCGTCGCATTCGAGCCCGGTCCGGTCGTGAAGATGTACACGTGCGGCATCACGCCGTACGATGCCGCACACCTCGGGCACGCGGCGGTGTACGTCACCTTCGACCTGTTGCAACGCCGGCTGCGCGACGCCGGGCACCGGACGGTGTGCGTGCGCAACATCACCGACGTCGACGACGACATCCTCCGCAAGGCGCGAGAGCTCGAGGTGCACTACCTCGACCTCGCGGCTGGGGAGATCGCACGTTTCGACGAGGACATGACGGCGCTCAACGTCCTTCCCGTGCACTCGACTCCGCGGGCGACGTCCGCCATCCCCGACATCCTCGGGTTCATCGGGATGGTGCTCGACTCCGGCCATGCCTACCGGGCGGGCGGTGCCGTGTACTTCGACGTCTCGAGCTTCGAGCGCTTCGGACAGGTGAGCCACTTCGACCGTGAGCGGATGCTCGAGCTCGCGGCAGAGCACGGAGGCAACCCGGACGACCCGTTCAAGGACGACCCGCTCGACTTCGTCCTCTGGCAGCCGTCGGCGGACGACGAGCCGGCATGGGACTCGCTTTGGGGCAAGGGGCGCCCGGGGTGGCACATCGAGTGCTCTGCGCTGGCGCTGCGCGAGCTCGGAAGCACCATCGACCTTCACGGGGGCGGGTCGGACCTGATTTTCCCCCACCACGAGTGCGAGACCGCTCAGTCGGAGGCCGCCACCGGAGAGCCCTTCGTCCGTCACTGGATGCACCAGGGGATGGTCCGCCTCGGGGGCGAGAAGATGTCGAAGTCGCTCGGGAACCTCGTGTTCGTGCACGCCCTGCTCGACACGGTCGAGCCCGCCGCCATCCGCCTCTCGCTCCTCTCCCAGCACTACCGCGAGTCGTGGGAGTTCGACGACGCGCTGCTCGAGATCGCGGCGAGGCGTCTCGAACGCTGGCGCCGCGCCGGTACGGGTGAGGGAGCCCTCGACGAGGTGCGCGCGCGCCTCGACGACGACCTCGACACTCCCGGTGCGCTCGCCGCCATCGACGAGGCGGCTTCCGGCGGCACCGGGGTGAGCCGGGTGGCGGCGCTGCTCGGCGTACAGCTCTGAGGCGCGTACGCTGGTTCGATGGCTGCCGAGAGCAACGTCATCCTGCCGGACGGAACCGAGAGACGGGTTCCTCACGGCACGACAGGCGGTGAGCTGGCGGCTCTGATCGGCCGGCGCCTGGCCGGCGCGGCCGTCGCGATCGAGGTCGACGGGGAGCTGCGCGACCTCGGGCGCCCGCTGCACGACGGCGCCAAGGTACGGATCGTGACTGCCGACACCGACGAAGGGCGCGCCGTGCTCCGCCACTCGACGGCCCATGTGATGGCCCAGGCGGTGACGCGGTTGTGGCCGGGTGCGCGCTTTGCCATCGGGCCGTCGATCGCCGACGGCTTCTATTACGACTTCGAGCTTCCCGGCGGCCGGCACTTCTCCGACAGCGACCTCGAGCGGATCGACGCGGCCATGCGGGAGATCATCGGCGAGGACCAGCCCTTCGTGCGCGACGAGCTGTCGGTGGAGGATGGCCTCGAGCTCTTCGCGCGCCAGCCCTACAAGCGCGAGATCATCGAAGCGGTCGCCTCGGCGCCCGACCCCGAGCTAGCTGGCGAGACCGGGATCGGTGGCGTGACCACCTACCGGAACAGCGAGGAATTCGTCGACCTCTGCCGGGGGCCGCACGTGCCATCGACGGCACGGCTCGGGCACTTCAAGCTGATGAGGGTGGCCGGCGCCTACTGGCGCGGCGACGAGCACCGTCCTCAGCTGCAGCGCATCTACGGCACCGCATGGGAGTCGGAGAAGGCTCTCGGGGAGCACCTGCATCGTCTCGAGGAGGCCGAGCGGCGCGACCACCGGCGCCTCGGCGCCGAGCTCGACCTGTTCTCGTTCCCGAACGAGATAGGCAGCGGCCTGGCCGTGTTCCATCCAAGGGGCGGGATGGTGCGAAAGGCGATGGAGGACCACGCGCGTCGCCGGCACGAGGAAGGCGGCTATGAGTTCGTCTACTCGCCGCACATCACGAAGGCGGAGCTGTTCGAGACCTCCGGCCATTTGCAGTGGTACGCCGAGGGCATGTTCCCGCCGATGACGCTCGACGAGGGGCAGCAGTACTACCTGAAGCCGATGAACTGCCCGTTCCACTGCCTGATCTTCAAGAGCCGGCAGCGTTCGTACCGAGAGCTGCCCATCCGCATGTTCGAATTCGGGTCCGTCTACCGCTACGAGCTGTCCGGCGTCGTGCACGGGCTCACCCGTGTACGCGGCATGACCCAAGACGACGCCCACATCTACTGCACGCGGGAGCAGATGGCGGGGGAGATCCAGTCGCTTCTCACGTTCGTGCTCGACCTCTTGCGCGATTACGGGCTCTCGGAGTTCTACCTCGAGCTGTCGACGAAGCCCGAAGAGAAGTCGATCGGCACGGACGAGGAATGGGAGGAGGCGACCGAGGCGCTGCGCCGGGCGGCATCCACCATGGACCTCGAGCTCGTGCTCGACGAGGGCGGAGGCGCGTTCTACGCGCCGAAGATCTCGGTGCAGGCAAAGGATGCCATCGGCCGCAGCTGGCAGCTCTCCACCATCCAGGTGGACTTCATGCTCCCGCAGCGATTCGCCTTGGAGTACGTCGGTGACGACAACGCCCGCCACCGCCCCGTCATGATCCATCGGGCGCTGTTCGGGTCCGTCGAGCGCTTCTTGGGGGTGCTGCTGGAGCACTACGCCGGGGCGTTGCCCACCTGGCTCTCGCCGCTGCAGGTGCGCGTCCTCCCCGTGCGCGACGACCACGCCCCTTACGCCGAGGAGGTCCGCTCTGCCTTCGCTGACGCCGGAGTCCGGGTGGACCTGGATCCCGCCAAGGAGCCGCTCGGGGCCCGGATCAGGCGTGCAAAGCTCGAGAAGCTGCCCTACGTGCTCGTGGTCGGTGACGACGACGTGAGCGCTCGCACGGTCGGGGTGAACGACCGTGGCGGCGAGCGGCCGGTCCGTGGAGTGTCCCTCGACGACATCGTGGCGCGGATCTCCGCCGAGGCGGCCGGTCCCGAGCGGTCCGGCCGCGCCTCTCGGCCGTGAGCCTCGACCACCTCTGGGCAGGGTGGCGCATGGCCTACGTCACCTCCGCCGGCGAGGGAGATCTCCCGTCGACCCTCGGGCCGCCTCGCGCGGCCGATTGCGTGTTCTGCGCCGTCCTCGAAGCGGACGTCACCGACGAGGAGCGGCTCGTCGTATGGCGAGGGGAGCGGACCGTCGTGATGCTCAACGCCTACCCGTACGCTTCCGGGCATCTCATGGCCATGCCGGTTCGCCACCTTCGCGATCTCGAGGAGCTCGACGACGACGAGGCGTCCGAGCTGTGGGGGGCCGTGCGGCGCTCCGTCACCGTCCTCACATCCGCCTACGAGCCCGACGGCTGCAACATCGGCGCGAACCTGGGCCGCGCGGCAGGTGCCGGCATCCCCGGCCACCTGCACCTTCACGTCGTCCCACGCTGGATCGGGGACACCAACTTCATGACCGCGACCGCCTCGACGAGAGTGCTGCCGGAGGCGCTCGGCGACACGTGGCGCCGTGTCGTGGCGAGCTGGCGATGAACGACCAGCCCCGCCGCAGCTGGGGAGGGCTCTTCGGAGGGCTCGACGCCGACGACACGATGGGCGTCACGATGCCCGTCCCGCCGCGGCGTGAGCACCCGCCGAAGGTCTGGGGGTCGGTTGCCGTGGAGGGCGACGAGATCGTCGTGCGCCTTCAAGGCTGGAGGAAGGTCGTTGCGATGCGTGGCCGGCTGGCAGTTCCGGCGGCCTCGGTGATCCGGGTCGAGCACGACCCTGCGGCCCGGGTGAACGTCCCCTCCAAGCTCCGCCGGCGTGGCGGGCGCACCGGCCTCTTCCGCCTCGGGACCTATCACTCGCTCGTGGGATGGTCGTTCTGGGCCGTCGGGCTCGCACGAAACGCAGTCGTCATCGAGTGCGACGGCGCCCGATTCCGTCACGTCGTGGTGGAGGTCGCCGATCCGGCTCGTACCGTGGCAGAGGTGAGGTCGGCAGCCGCGCGCACCCATGGCGGGGCCGATGGACGGGGTGTCTGGCCCCCGTCCTTGCCGGACCCCGGTCCGGTCTCCGGGCCGCACCCTGGCCCGGGCGGGTCTCCGGGGTGATCGACCTCCCGACCTTCGAGGAGCGGGTCTCGGCGATCGATGAGGAGTCCGCGCGACTTGCCGAGGTGGTCTCTTGCGTCCTCGACCGACCGGTCGCGTCCTGCCCGGGCTGGAGCGGGCGCGACCTCGCCAAGCACGTGGCCTCGGTGTTCACCTTCTGGTCGCACCAGCTCGCGTCGGGGGATCCGCACGAGCGGCAGGAGCCGCCCCGGTTCGAAGCGGGTGCGGCGGCCGATGCCGTCGGGTGGCTCGACGCCGCGGCGGGCGTGCTCGTGGAGTCCCTGAGCGAGCTCGGCCCGGAGGAGCCGTGCTGGAACTGGTCCGGCACCGACCTCGACTCCGGCTGGGTGGCGAGGCGGATGGCCCTCGAGGTGGCGATCCATCGCTACGACGGTGAGCTGGCGGCCGGCGGCCCGCACGACATCGCCCTCGCCCTCTCGGTCGACGGGATCGATGAGCGGATCGACGTGCACTTGAGGGCGGACATTCCCGAGGACCGCGCTGCGGCACTCGGCGGGCCTCTCTGTCTGAGCTGCAACGATGTGGACGCCGCCTGGGTCGTCGATGTGGGCGGGGGGAAGCTGCGCTACCGGCGGCGGGCCGGCCCGGCCGCAGCCGTCGTGCGCGGCAGCGCCTCCCAGCTCTTCTTGTTCACCTGGAACCGGATCGGCCTCGAGGAACTCGACCTGACCGGCGAGCGCGCTGTGGCCGAAGCGTGGGCCACGTTGCCGGTCTGAGGTCAGGCGGCGAGTCGAAGCGAGACCGGGCGGGCGCGTGCGGGTCAGCCGGAGCGCTCGGCCTCGACCTGCTTCATGATCCGCTCCGCGATCTGAGGCTGCACGACCTCGTACTTCTCGTGCGACACGGAGAAACGCCCGCGCCCACCCGTCAAGCTCCTCAAGTCCGTGGCGTACCTGCCGAGCTCCGAGGTGGGGACGAGGGCGACGACGATCTGCTCGTCCCCCTCTCCCGAATCCGTCCCGAGGACCCGGCCGCGCCGGGAGTTGAGATCCCCGAGCACGTCGCCCTGGTACGCGGCCGGCACCGTCACCTCGAGGCGGGAGATCGGCTCCAGAAGGACAGGTGAGGCCTTCTCGAGCGCTTCGCGGAACCCGAGGGAGGCCGCCATCTTGAAGCTCATCTCCGACGAGTCCACCGTGTGGTACTTCCCGTCGAAGCACGTCACCTTCACGTCGACGACAGGGAACCCGAAGTGGCCGCCGGACCCCATCGCGTCCTGCACGCCCTTCTCGACGGCGGGGATGAACTGGCGAGGGATCGCCCCGCCGACGATGGCGTCGACGAACTCGAAGCCGCTGCCGCGCTCGAGCGGCTCGATCCGGAGGTTGCAGACGCCGTACTGGCCGTGGCCGCCGGTCTGCTTCTTGTACTTGCCTTCGGCATCTGCCGGACCGGTGATCGTCTCACGGTAGGGGACCTTCACCGGCTCGGTGTCGACGTCGACGCCGTACTTGCGCTGCAACCGCTCGAGCGCGATCTGGAGGTGCGTGTCACCCATCCCGGACAGGACCGTCTGGTGCGTCTCGTCCTCGCGGCGGACACCGAGGGCGCCGTCTTCCTCCTGCAGGCGGTGCAGCGCTGTCATGAGCTTGTCCTCGTCACCTTTCGCCTTCGGGTGGACGGCGATCGAGAGGACAGGCGTCGCGCGATCATGGCCCTCGACCACGACCGGCATGTTCTTCGGTGCGAGGGTGTCGCCAGTCTGCACGTCGGAGAGCTTCGGCACGGCGATGATGTCGCCTGCCTGGGCCTCCGACACGGGCTGTGACTCCTTCCCGCGCAACATCTGGAGCGAGTGCAGCTTCTCCTCGGAGTGGGTGCGGGAATTGACGAGCACGGAGTCCGGCCGGATCGTCCCGGACAGCACGTGGAGGAGCGAGATCCTTCCCACGTACGGGTCGGAGATGGTCTTGAACACGCGGGCGAGCGGCGGGCCGGCGGGATCGACCTTCACCTCGGTGAGCTCGGCTCCTGCACGCACGAGCGTCGTGGGCCGGTGAAGCGGGCTCGGACCGATCTCCGCGATGAAGGTCGCGAGGCGATCGATGGCGACCTCCCTCGTGGCAGACCCGCACACGACGGGGAAGACGCTGGCGGCGGCCACGCCGTGGGCGAGCGTGGACTCGAGCTCCTTTGCGGAGGGGACGTCGCCGTCGAGGTAGCGCTCCATGAGGTCGTCGTCGGCCACGACGATGCCCTCCACGAGGGCGTCGTGAACGCGGTGCTCCATCTCCTCCATGTCCGCCGGGATGGCGCCGGTCTCCGGTCTGCCGGATTCGTACGTGATGGCCGTGTCGGTGAGCAGGTCGGCGACGCCACGGAAGGAGCCCTCCTGGCCGATGGGGAGCTCGAGCGGCGCGATGCCGGCGCCGAAGAGGTTCCGCAGCTGTTCGAGGACGCGTTCGAAGTCGGCCCGCTCGCGGTCGAGCTTGTTCACGAAGATCATCCGTGGGAGCTTCCGTCGCTCTGCGAGCCGCCACGCCACCTCGGTCTGCACCTCGACGCCCTCCACGGCCGATACGACGACGACGGCGAGGTCGGCGACCGAGAGCGCAGCCTCGACCTCGTTCACGAAGTCGGCATAGCCGGGCGTGTCGATGACGTTGATACGGCAGTCCCCGAACTCGAAGGGCCCGAGTGCGAGCGAGATGGAGATCCCGTGCTTCTGCTCCTCTGGCTCGAAGTCCGACACCGTCGAACCGTCCTCGACGCGCCCCGGGCGGGTGATCGCCCCGGCGCAGTGCAGGAGAGCCTCGACGAGGCTCGTCTTGCCCGAGCCACCATGGCCGACGAGCGCGACGTTGCGGATCCTGGCGGACGGCACGTTCCCCACGTGACCAACCTCCTTGCGCAGGGCGGTCGCTGTCCATGGAAATTCTGCGACCGGCAACTAGGTCGGCGAGCCTACCCATCATGGGGGTGATGCGGGCATGGCGCCTGCGTAGCCAGAATTTCGCGTCCCAGCTGGTAGTCTCGGTTGGCAGTGACGATTGCGTAAGGAGCACGATGATCGACGGCCGACGGGGCCGCACCGCGACCGACGGTCCCCCCGACGTGGCGGAGACCCCCGAAGACAAGGCGGAGAAGACGGAGTCCCAGGCGACGAGGGCTCCGTTCGGCACCGCTGTCACCGGTGCCCCGGTCGCTGCACATGGCTTTCGCGCCCTGCTGCGCCGGATCAGGCTCGGGGAGCGTCTCGCCCGTCACGGCGTCACCGCCGACCACGTCACCGTCGCTGGACTCCTCCTCGCTGCGCTGACCGGCTCAGTCATCGCCCTCGGCCACCTGTGGACCGGTGTCGTGCTCGTCACCGTGGGTGGCCTGATGGACACGCTCGACGGCGCTGTCGCGAAGGCGGCCGGCAGCTCCACCCGCCGAGGAGCGTTCTTCGACTCGGTCTCGGACCGGGTGGCGGACGCGTTCATGTTCGGTGGCTTGACCTGGTACCTGGCTGCCCGGCACACTCCCGAGTACGCCCTGCTCCCCTTCGGGATCCTCGCCGTCGGCAACCTCATCTCCTACACGCGGGCGAAGGCGGAGTCGCTCGGCTGGGATGCGAAGGGCGGGCTCATGGAGCGGGCCGAGCGCCTGATCGGCCTCGGCCTGGCGCTTGTGTTCAACATCGTCCTCATCCCGCTGCTCTCGGTCCTGTTGGCGCTGTGCGTGCTGACCGCCGTGCAGCGTTTCTGGAAGGTGTGGCGGCAGGCGACGGCCGAGATCACCGGGGAACCTCTTGCGACGCGGGCCACCGCCCGCACGTCGGCGACCGGCGCGGCGCTCGGCGCCTGGCGTCCCGCTCGCGTCGAGTCGCGCTGGCGCGCATGGCGCGAGGCGCGGATGTCCGGCAGCCGCCCGTCGCGGGTGCCGCGGCCGAGCCGGCCACGGCGCCGCTCCGGCGAGCCGCTCTCGACGAGGCTTCGCTCGGTGCTCGCCTCCGAACGGACGGTCTCGGCACGTGCCGGCCGATCCGGTCGACCACCGAGCGCGGCGCGGGAGCGGCACGAGAAGCGGCGCCAGGACGGTGCGGCAGCTGCGCTGCGGCGCCGGCTCGGGACCGGGCGCTAGCCGCCCGGTGTCCCGTTGGCCAGGCCCGGCGTAGTCGAAGGAGCAGCTCGCGGGCGGGCGTCGTACCTGACCTACCGGTCGCTTGCCGCTGCGCTGCAGCTCCTCCCACGCCCGGTCGCCTCCATGGTCGCCACCGCCTCGGGCCTCACGATGTCCGAGGTCTGGCGTGACCGCCGACCGCTCGTCCGGGCGAACATGCGACGCGTCCTCGGTCCTTCGGCCACTGAGCGGGAGCTCGACGATGCCGTCGTCGAGGCATTCGACTCCTATGCGCGGTACTGGGTCGAGAGCGCGCGCTTGTCGAGCATGCGGCCGCAAGAGGTGTTGAAGCGGTTCTCGATCGAAGGTTTCGAGCCGGCTGAGCAGGCACTCGTCGAGCGTCGGGGAGCGATCTTCGCGCTGCCGCACCTCGGCTCGTGGGAGGTCGGTGCCTACTGGCTCACCTTGCAGGGTCACCCGATGACTGCGGTCGTCGAACCGCTCGAGCCGCCCGAGCTCTTCGAGTGGTTCAAGCAGCAGCGTGCCGCCCTCGGCCTCAACGTGATCCCGCTCGGAGCCGGCGCGACGACCGAGCTCGTGCAGGCGCTGCGGCAAGGCGCTCTCGTCGGGCTCGTCGCCGACCGGGACATCGCCGGGACCGGCGTAGAGGTCGAGTTCTTCGGCGAGCGGACGACGCTGCCCGCCGGTCCGGCGGTGCTGGCGCTCCGCACCGGCGTTCCGTTGTTCCCTGTGGCGGTGTACCAACGCCAAGGTGGGTATTACCACGGCGTGGTCCGTCCGGCGCTCGCGTGCGAGCGCACCGGGCGGCTCCGCGACGACGTCGAGATCATCACCAAAGACCTCGCGCGGGAGTTCGAGACCCTGATCAGAACGGCCCCGACGCAATGGCACATGTTCCAGCCGAATTGGCCCTCGGACCGGGAGCACTGACACCGGTCGGCTCTGTCGCGCGGCTCGAGGCCGTCATCCTCCTCGACGAGCGGGACCATGTCGCATGGGCGAGCCAGTCCGTCTCGGAGGTCACAGGATGGTCCCCCGAACAGCTCGTCGGCACACCTGGTCTCGATCTCGTGGACGTCGCTGACCGCGTCGCGCTGACCCGCCTCCTCGCCGACATGCGCGGCTCGCCGATAGCGCTCTCCATGACCTGCCGCATCGTCACAGCTGGCGGCGAGAGGGTGCCCGTCGATGCCGAGGCGACCAACGTCGTGCACGAACCGGGCCTCGACACCGTCTCGCTCAACCTGCGGGTGCTCTCGCACGGGGTTCCGCCGCCACGGCGCCGGAAGCGGCGAGACCATCCGCAGACGGTTCTCGACTCCCTCGAACAGGGTGTGCTCGTCGTCCTCGAGGACGGGGTCGTGCTCTCCTGCAACCAGGCGGCGCCGCCGCTGCTCGGGACCTCCCGCGCCGAGCTGGCCGGCCACCGCCTCGATGAGGTGATCACGGCAGGCCTCGGTGACGGCGGAGAGGTCGTCGACGCCGCCGCCCGGCCGGTCACCCCGCCCTACCTGCCGCTCGCGGACGAGGGGGAAGAGACCGTCCGCGGACATCGGCGAGCTGACGGCGAGCTGCGCTGGCTGCGCTTCCACGTGACGAGGGTCAGCACGTCGCCCCCGGGGGAGGCAGTTCACCTCCTCGTCTCGATCACGGACATCACGGCACTGCGCCGCGCGGACGAGGAACGCCGCGCAGCCCTGGCGGCCCTTGCCGAGGAGCGCGAGTTCCTCGCCGCCCTCGTCGTCAACCTCGAGGCCGGTGTCGTGGCCTGCGATGCGACCGGTGCGGTGACGATGACGAACCCCGCGTTCCGGCTCTTCGGCGACTACCGGCCCGAACAGGTGGCCGCCGGGTCCTCTCCGACGGTCGAAGGCATGTACTGGCCGGAGGGAGTGGCGCTCGCCCCGCACGAGCACCCCCTGCGACAGGCTCTGGCAGGGGCTCGGGTGGCACAGGAGATCGTCTTTCGGCCGAGCAGCGGAGCCCCGGAGCGTTTCGTCGAGACGAGCGCCACGGTGCTGTGCTCGGAGGACGGGCGCCTGCTCGGTGCCCTGGCCGGCTTCCAGGACGTCACCGAGGCCAGAGAACGGGCGAGGGAGCTGACCGAGCTCGCGCTGCACGACCCCCTCACGGGATGCGCCAACCGGGTCCTCTTGAGCGACCGGGTGGCGCTGGCGGCGGACTTCGCCGGGCGCGAGGAGACCTCCGTCGGCCTCCTCGTGATCGACCTCGATGACTTCAAGCGCGTCAACGACACCTACGGTCACGTCGTCGGCGACGAGGTGTTGGTCGGCGTCGCGCGAAGGCTTCGCTCGGTCGTGCGCCCGGGCGACACCGTCGCCCGCTACGGCGGCGACGAGTTCGTGGTGCTCTGCCAGATCGTCGGTGGCGCCGACGAGCTCGCGGCGGTGCGGGAACGGATCGAGTCTCGCCTCGCCGAGCCCTTTCGGCTCGGCTCTCTCACGTTGCCGGTCGGCGCGAGCCTCGGCGCCGCCTTGCTCCCTGGGTCGGACGCCGAGCTGAGCAGACTGCTGCGTCTCGCCGACTCCGAGATGTACGAGAAGAAGGTCTCCCGATCCCGGCCCGAGGGTCGTCTACCGTTGACCTGATGCGGGTCGCGCTCGTCTGCGGGTACGACTGGGCAGTTCCAGGAGGAGTGCAGAGTCAGCTGGACGCACTCGCACGGGCGCTCGCCGAGGCAGGTCACGACGTGGCTGTGGTGGCGCCGGTCACGGCGAGAGCCGGTCGCCCGACTCCGGGCGCCGGCCCGGGGGAAGGCTTCCTGCTGTTCCCGGCCGGCCGGAGCATCGGCCTCCCGGTGAACGGGTCGATCGCCCCTGTTGCCCCCACGCCTGCTGCGGCGGTCGCGACGCGGCGTGCCCTCAGGCGCTTCCGGCCGGATGTCGTCCACGTTCACGAGCCTCTCGTTCCCGGGCCACCGCTCGCGGCAGTGCTCGGCGGTCCCCGCCCGGTCGTCGTGACGTTCCACCGCGCCGACTCGGATGTGCTCTACCGTGCGGAGGGCCGCCTGCTCGGGCCTCTGCTCGGCCGGCGCGTGGATGCCGCGACAGCGGTGTCCGAAGCCGCCATCGCGACTGCCCGGACGGTGCTCGGCCAACACCTCCCCTCGATCATCGAGGTGCGAAACGGCGTCGATCTCCGCCGAGGCGAACGTGCCCGCCTCGCGCTCGCCAGAGTGAGCGGAGAGGCCGGCGCCCCCTACAAGAACGGGTCGCGGCCGCGCGTGGTCTACGCAGGCAGGCACGAACCGCGAAAGGGGGTCGCCGTGCTCGTCGGAGCGGCCCGGCGCCTCGGCCCTGACGTGGAAGTCGTGATCGCCGGCGACGGGCCGGAGCGCACCTCTCTCGAGAGGCAGGCGGCGGCGGACCCGGCCGTGCGTTTCGTGGGACGCCTCGAGGACGAGCCGCAGGCGGAGCTTGTCGCCAGTGCCGACGTCTTCGTCGCCCCCGCCGTTGGCGGGGAGTCCTTCGGGCTCGTGCTGCTCGAGGCGATGGCGGCGGGGACCTGCGTCGTCGCCTCCGACATCCCCGGCTACCGCCTGGCGGCCGCAGGCGCGGCCGTGCTCGTGGCTCCGGGCGACTCCGCCGCCCTCGCCGCCTGCGTGAGCGACGTGCTGGCCGACCATGAGAAGCGCCGGCGTGCCGTCGAGCTCGGGCTCGCCCGCGCTCGGGAGTGCGCCATCGAGACGGTGATGGAGCGTTACGTCGAGGTGTACCGGGCCGCCGGGGCGTCCGGCTGAGACGGCGAGCCGGACCGCCGCCCCACCTCCGGCTCTTCGTGCCCCATCTAGAATCACCTTCGTGGCCCCTTCCCGCACGTCTCGCCGCCAGCGCGACCGGGGCCGCCGTCCGAGCGAGGCGGGGGAGCGCCAGCGTCGTGCGCGTGCCGCTCAGGACGCAGCCGTGGAGGCATCACGCCAGGTGCTGGGACGCGCCACCGCTCGCCGGGACGAAGCATGGCGTCGAGCGGCGCAGGAAAACCGGCGGAGGTCGTTGACGGCCATCGTGCCGCCATTCGGGCCGGGCGTCGTCCTCGCAGTCCTCGGGATCTTCGCCATGCCGCTCCTCGTCGCCGGCGTCGTCGTCCTCGCCCTCTGGGGTGTGATCGCCGTCATCGCCTGGCGTGGCGCAGTTGCAGGGACGGGTTCGCGTCTCGGTGGCATGAGCCCCGACGACGCCGTCCGGGCAGGGGTGCTGGCCCCGCTCGCGGCGGAGCGGTACCGGGACGTGACCGAATCCCTCTGTGCGGCCCTCGGCCTCGAGCAGCCGCGGTTGAGCGTCCTCGTCGACGCTGCTCCGAACGCCATCGCCACCGGTGCTCGGCCGGACGCGGCGCAGCTCGACCTCACCACGGGCCTTCTCGCCGGAGTCGACCGGATCCAGCTCGAAGCCGTGCTCGCCCACGAGCTGGCACACCTGAAGCGGGTCGACACCCTGAGCGGCGGCTTGTCCACGAAGCTCCTCCGCGGCGGGTCCCTGCCGCTCCCGGGCGCTGCCCGGCTCGCGCGCTGGCTGGAGGGCTCTGCCCGCGAGCTCGAGGCGGACCTGGGCGCTGTGCAGGTCACCCGGTACCCGCCGGCTATCGTGTCGGCCCTCGAGTCGATGAGCCGAGCTCCGTCGACCGTCCCTGAGGCGTCGGTGCCAGCAGATGCCCGGCGGGCGACGGCACGACAGTGGATCGTCCCGATCGAGGAGACCGGCACTACGAGATCCGGCGGCGACGACGGCACGACTCGCCCGGCCGACCGGGTCTTCACGCTCTCGGATCGTCTCGAGGTGCTCGTCGAGCTCTAGGCCGCCGCAGAGCGGAAACCCAATCTGGCTGGGTACGTGCTCCCACTAGCATGGGACCGTGAGCACACAGGACGGAGAGCGGGAGCTCGACTCCCGCAGCGAACACCGGACGGGGACCGCGCGGGTGAAGCGTGGGCTCGCGGAGATGCTGCGCGGCGGCGTCATCATGGACGTCGTCGACGCCGAGCAGGCGAAGATCGCCGAGGATGCAGGCGCGGTGGCCGTCATGGCCCTCGAGCGAGTGCCGGCGGACATCCGCAGGGACGGCGGGGTGGCGCGCATGAGCGACCCCGCCCTCGTCGAGGGGATCCAGCAGGCGGTCACCATCCCGGTGATGGCGAAGGTCCGGATCGGGCACTTCGCCGAGGCGCAGGTGCTCGAGGCGCTCGAGGTCGACTACATCGACGAGTCGGAGGTGCTCACACCTGCCGACGAGGAGCATCACATCGACAAGTGGTCGTTCCAGGTGCCGTTCGTGTGCGGTGCGACGAACCTCGGCGAGGCGTTGCGCCGCATCAGCGAGGGAGCAGCCCTGATCCGCTCGAAGGGCGAGGCCGGCACCGGGAACGTCGTCGAGGCGGTACGGCACCTGCGCTCGATCCTCGGCGACATGCGCAAGATCACGACAGCGGACTCAGCGGAGCGCTATGCATGGGCGAAGCGGCTGCAGGCACCGATCGAGCTCGTCGAGGAGATCGCGGAGGCCGGTCACCTGCCCGTGCCGCTGTTCTGCGCCGGCGGCCTCGCGACGCCGGCTGATGCCGCCCTCGTGATGCAGCTCGGCGCCGAGGCCGTCTTCGTCGGTTCTGGGATCTTCAAGAGCGCCGATCCGGCTCGGCGGGCGCTGGCCATCGTCGAGGCGACCGCTCACTTCGAGGACGCCTCGATCGTGGCAAAGGTGTCGAGAGGCCTCGGTGAGGCGATGCCCGGCAAGGAGATCTCGTCTCTCGAGGTGAAGCTGGCCGATCGGGGCTGGTGAGCGTGGCGGAGGAACGCGCCGCGCGAGCCTCCCGGCGCTGGCGGGTGGGCGTGCTGGCGCTGCAGGGCGATGTCCGTGAGCATGTGGCCGTCCTCGGCATGCTCGGCGTCGAACCGGTCGTCGTGCGAACGCCGGATGACACTGGACGCCTCGACGCGCTCGTCATCCCAGGTGGCGAGTCGACGACGATGTCGCTGCTCCTGCGCTCGTCCGGCCTCGAGCCGGCGGTGAGGCAGATGGTGCGAGACGGGCTGCCGATGCTCGGCACGTGCGCCGGGATGATCCTGCTCGCGAAAGAGGTGCTGGACGGGCGCCCGGACCAGATTTCGTTCGCAGCCATCGACGTCGTGGTGAGGCGGAACGGCTTCGGGCGGCAGGTGCGCTCGTTCGAGACCGACCTCGACGTGAAGGGCCTCGACGAGCCGATGCACGCGGTGTTCATCCGGCCGCCGGTCGTCGAGTCGGTCGGTCCCGGTGTCGACGTGCTCGCCGAGGTCGACGTGCCGGGCTCTCCGGGCGAGCGACGGCCGGTCGTCTGCCGGCAGGGCAACGTGGTCGTGTCGTCATTCCATCCCGAGCTCAGCGGCGACGGCCGTCTGCACGCCGAGCTGCTGAGCCGAGTCGAAGGAGACTGAGCTGATGTCGGGCCATTCCAAATGGGCCACCACGAAACACCGCAAGGGAGCTGTCGACAAGGCGCGCGGGAAGCTGTTCGCGAAGCTGATCCGTCAGGTGGAGGTCGCCGCCCGGGAAGGTGGCGGCGACGTCAACTCCAACGCGACGCTGCGGACGATGTACCAGAAGGCCCGCGACGCCTCGATCCCCCTCGACACCATCGAGCGCGCCATCAAGCGTGGCACCGGCGAGCTCGAAGGTGTCCGCTACGAAGCAGTCTCCTATGAGGGATACGCACCGGGTGGCGTGGCGCTCATCGTGGAGTGCCTCACCGACAACCGGAACCGCACCGGTGCGGACATCCGCTCGACGTTCTCCCGCAACGGCGGATCCATGGCCGAACCCGGCGCCGTCTCGTGGCAGTTCGAGCGCAAAGGCGTCGTCCTCTTGCCGAAGAAGGTGACCGAGGACGACCTCATGACGGTCGCGCTCGACGCCGGGGCCGAAGATCTGTCGGACGAGGGCGACGAGTGGATGCTGACCTCCGCGCCGAGCGATCTGACCGCTCTCCGCCATGCCATCGAGGAAGCATCGATCGCCATCGAGACCGCCGATGTCGAGCTCGTGCCCTCGACCCGGGTGCCGGTCGAGGACGAGTCGACGGCGCGCCGGGTCCTGAAGCTCATCGAGCTCCTCGAGGATCACGACGACGTTCAGAACGTCTGGGCCAACTTCGACATCCCCGACGCCATCCTCGAGACCGTCGAGGTCTAGCCCTCCCGGCGTGGTGGCGCCGGCGAAGCGCGGCCGCCCCATCCACCGCCGGGGGAGCCGGCCGGGTTACCATCGAACGGATGTTTGTCCTCGGGATCGACCCCGGACTGTCCCGGTGCGGGTACGGCTGCGTCTCGCGGACGGCAGCCGGTTATCGAGCCGTCGCCGCAGGGGTGCTCACGACCCCGCCCACTGAGGCCATACCGGCGCGCCTCGCCCGGCTGCGCCAGGACCTCGGGCAGCTGATCGACGAGCTGCGCCCGGAGGTCATGGTCATCGAGCGCATCTTCTTCCGGTCGAACGCGCGGACGGCGATGGCGGTCGGCCAGGCGAGCGGGGTAGCGCTCCTGACGGCGTTCGAGCGCGGCTGCCAGGTGGCCGAGTACACCGCAGCCGAGGTGAAGCTGGCGGTCACCGGGTACGGCAGCGCCTCGAAGGAGCAGGTCCAAGCCATGGTCGCCCGGCTCGCGAAGCTGGACGAGATCCCGCGGCCGCCGGACGCTGCGGACGCCCTCGCCCTCGCCATCTGCCATCTCGGGGCGGCGCCCTGGGCACAGTCCCGAGCGGTGATCGCGTGATCGGGTACCTGCGCGGGCTCGTCGTCGAGCGCCGAGCGGTCGGTGACAACGTCGTCGAGCTCGTCGTGGACGTGGGCGGCGTCGGCTATCGCGTGCTCGTGGCCCCGAGGCTCGCCGTTTCGGTCGTGCCTGGAGACGGCGAGGTCGCCCTCGCCGTCCACACGCATGTGCGCGAGGGGGCGATCGTCCTTTACGGCTTCTCCGGCCCGGACGAGCGGCAGAGCTTCGAGCTGTTGCTCGGAGCACATGGCGTCGGTCCGGCGCTGGCGCTTGCCATCTGCTCGGTGCACTCGCCCTCGCGCCTCGTCGCGATCGTCGCTGACTCCGACCTCGACGCGCTGACGCTCGTGCCCGGCGTCGGCAGGAAGACTGCGGCACGTCTGCTCGTCGAGCTCAAGTCGCGCTTCGACCAGCTCGATGTCGGCGCAGGGGCAGCCTCGGTGCTCTCCGGTGGTGTCGCGCAACCGGTGACCGCCGACGTCTCGCAGGCGCTGGCGCAGCTCGGCTACGGGACCGACGAGGTGCGGAGCGTGCTGCGGTCGCTGCCGGGAGAGGGGACTGCCGAAGAGCTGCTGCGACTGGCGCTGCGAGAGCTGGCGCCGAGACGATGAACCCGAGACGATGAGCCCGAGACGAGAGATCCTCGCAGAGGCTCCGCCGTCGTATCCCGGGGAGCCCGCCGACGACGGGCTGTCGGATCGTCCCGTCGCGCCCGGGATCGTCGAGACGGACATGGCGTTGGAGGCGAACCTGCGACCGCGGCGCCTCGAGGACTTCGTCGGCCAAGAGGAGCTGCGGGAACGCCTTGGGATCGTGCTCGAGGCAGCTCGGCGCCGCGGACAGCCGGTTGACCACCTGTTGTTCGCCGGCCCGCCGGGCCTCGGCAAGACCACGCTCGCCGGGATCGTCGCGACCGAGATGCGAGCGAGCCTTCGGATCACCTCGGGGCCGGCGCTCGTGCGAAGCGGCGACGTGGCGGCCATCCTCACCGGCCTCGAGGCCGGTGACGTCCTGTTCATCGACGAGATCCACCGCCTCGGGCGCGCCGTCGAAGAGGTCCTCTACCCGGCGATGGAGGACTTCCAGCTCGACATCGTCATCGGGAAGGGACCGACGGCACGTTCGATCCGGCTCGAGCTACCGCGCTTCACGCTCGTCGGTGCGACCACCCGGACCGGACTCGTCACCGGGCCGTTGCGCGACCGGTTCGGATACGTGGCGCGGCTCGACCACTACAGCGATGACGAGCTGGAGGCGATCGTCGTCAGGTCCGCCCACCTGCTCGGTGTCGACCTCCTCCCCGACGGCGCCGCCGAGATCGCGCGGCGCTCCCGGGGTACCCCCCGCCTTGCGATTCGGCTCCTCCGCCGCGTCCGGGACTACGCCGAGGTGAAGGGCACGGGATGCATCTCCCTCGACGCCGCCCGGGCAGGTCTCGACCAATTCGGCGTCGACGAGCTCGGCCTCGACCGCCTCGACCGCATGATCCTCGAGACCCTCTGCATGCGCTTCGCCGGGCGGCCGGTCGGGCTGTCGACGCTGGCCGTGAGCGTAGGAGAGGAGCAGGAGACGGTCGAGGACGTGTACGAGCCGTTCCTGCTCAAGTCGGGGCTCGTGATGAGGACGCCCCGCGGGCGCCTGGCGGCGCCGGCAGCCTACGAACACCTCGGGTTGAGCGTTCCGGAGAGCCTGAGCCTCGCGGGGGAGACGCCCTCTCCACCTCGGTCGGAGGCGCCGAACCTCTTCGACGCCTGAGACGGCGATCACAGCTCCTTCTTCCTCGATTCGGGCTGGTCGCGGCGGGCGCTCCGGAGTGGGCCGTTCCAGCAGGTAGAGTGTCTGTCGCTTCGTTCTCGAGTTAGTAGGAGCGTATGTCCCCCCATGTCCTAGCCGCGAGCTTCTTGCTGCACGCCGGAATACTCGCCGCCAAAGCCAGCACCACGAAGTCCTCGAGCAGCAGCTTGAGCTTCGTCATCATCATCGTCCTCTTCGCGGGCGCGTATTTCCTGCTCATCCGCCCGCAGCGCCAGCGTGCGAGGCGCACCCAACAGAACCAGCAGGCAGTCCAGATCGGCGAGCAGGTGATGCTCACGTCCGGGATCATCGGGCGCGTCACCTGGCTCGAGGGTGACCGTGCCCGGATCGAGATCGCGCCGAACACCGAAGTTGAGGTGCTGCGTGCCGCGATCGGGCGCACCATCCCTGCACCGGTCTCCGACGAGGCCATCGCGCCGCAAGAGGGCGAGGACGAGTCGCACTTTCGCGACAACCCCTACGTCGAACCGGGCGAAAACGGCACGGCCGAGGAGACTGCCGTGACATCCTCGGGAACTGACGGCACCGAGCTTGCGACGAGCGCCGGCACTCCGGCGCCGGCCACTGCGGGTCAAGAGGCGGGAAGCGTGATAGGGGAGGACGAGGAAGGCAGATGAAACGGGGGCACGTTCTGAGCGTCCTTCTGACGTGCCTCGTCTGTCTCGGCGCGTTCGCCGGTGTGCTCGTCGCCAAGTGGAAGCCGTTGCTCGGCCTCG
>JAJYGW010000399.1 GCA_021790615.1 Actinomycetes bacterium
GCGGCAGGCGCGAGCGGAGCGGCGGCCGCGCCGCCGCCAACGCTCCTCGCGGTCACCCCGGTGCCGCAACCGTTCGCGTCTGCGGCCGTGGGGCTCGCCACGACCACCCGGGCGATCGGGCCGTCGACGGGATGCCAGCAGCTGAACCAATGATCGGTGCTGGCCGGCTCGAGGGCCGGCTCCACCTCGCGGCACTGGTCGGTCGCCCGCGTGCAACGCGGCGCGAAACGGCATCCCTTCGGCGGCTCCGTCAGATCCGGTGGGATGCCGGGGATGCTGAAGAGTCGCTCGTGGCGCTCCTGGGTGAGGAGCGGTATCGATCCGAGCAGAGCCTGCGTGTAGGGATGGTGCATGCGTGCGAAGAGCTCCTTCGTCGGAGCGGTCTCGACCATGCGGCCGGCGTACATGACGTTGACGCGGTCGGCGCGACCAGCCACGACGCCCATGTCGTGGGTGACGAGGAGCACTGCCATCCCGAGGCGCTCCTTCAGGTCGTCGAGCAGGCCGAGGATCTGCGCCTGGATGGTGACGTCGAGCGCCGTGGTCGGCTCGTCGGCGATGAGCAGCTTCGGGTCGCAGCTGAGGGCGATGGCGATCATCACGCGCTGGCGCTGACCGCCCGAGAGCTGATGCGGGTAGTTCGCGAGGCGCTCGCGCGGGCGCGGGAAGCCGACGATGCCGAGCACCTCGGCGGCGCGTTCGGTGGCGACCTTCCTCGTCACGCTGCGGTGCCGCCGGACCTGCTCCGCGATCTGCTTGCCGATCGTCATCGTCGGGTTGAGCGACGTGAGCGAGTCCTGGAAGATCATCGCCACGTCGTTGCCCCGGACGTCGCGCATCTCCCGCTCCGAGAGCTTCACGACATCGACGCCGTCGACCGTGATGGAGCCCTCCACGATGTGGCCACCGTTCGGGAGCAGCCGCATGATCGAGAGGCCTGTCATCGACTTGCCGCAGCCGGACTCACCGACGAGGCCGAGCGTCTCGCCAGGCTCGATCGTGAGGCTGATGTCGCCGACGGCTTGTACGACGGACTTGCGAAGCTGGATGTGGGTGGACAGGTGGTCGATGTCGAGGACAGGCGGCAACGTCAGAGCTCCCTCGCGTCGATCCGGTGCCTCAACGCCGCCGGAGGCGGACGTCGACGGTGTCGCGAAGGGCGTCGCCGATGAAGTTGAACGCCATGACGACGAGCACCAGGCAGATCCCGACCGGATACACCACCCACCAGTATCCGTCGGACAGGTAGTTGAGGGCGTTCGACAGCATGTCGCCCCAGCTCACGTTCGGGTAGTTGAGGCCGTATCCGAGGAACCCGAGCAGTGCGAGCAGGTTGATGGCGTCGGCGACCTGGAACGTGATGTTCACGATCACGACGCCGAGCGCGTTCGGGATCAGGTGCTTGTAGATGAGATGCCGCTTGTTCGCCCCCATGGTCCGAGACGCGAGCACGAAGTCGCGTACACGTAAGGAGAGGACCTCACCACGTACGAGCCGTGCCGATACGAGCCAGGAGAAGGCGCCGATGATGATCGACAGGCTGAGCACTGTGGCGCCGTTGTAGCGGTTGCTGATGATGAGGATGACGAACAGCAGGGGCAGCGAGAGCAGGATGTCGACGAACCGCATCAGGATCCCGTCGATGACCCCTCCGACCAGCCCCGCCACCGCGCCGACGAGCGTGCCGAGCACGGTTGCGATGGCGGACGACAGGAAGCCGATCTCGAGTGCCGCCTGGCCACCCTTCATGATCCGCCCGAGCTCGTCGAACCCGTAGCTGTCCGTTCCCAGCCAGTGTTGGCTGCTCGGCGCCTGGAAGGAGTTGAGGAGGTTCGTGTCGACCTGGTTGGTCCGGTAGATGAAGGGTCCGACGAAGCAGAACAGCACGAAGAAGATGACGATCCCGGATCCGACGACGGCGAGCTTGTTCTCGACGAAGGAGGAGAGGGCGAGCCGCCACCCGGCACGCGGACCCTGGACGTGACCCCCCTCGGGGATCGGCTCGGCTGGGCGTAGCTCTTCGGCGACCTCGCCGATCACGATCGACACGGCGACCTCCTCACGAGATCCTGATCCGTGGGTCGGCGACCGTCAACGCGACGTCCGCGATCAGGTTCCCGACGACCGTCGCGACGCCGCCGAGCAGGGTGAGCGCGATGACGGTGTTGAAGTCCTCGTTCCCGAGCTCGTTGATGAAGAGCAACCCGAGCCCGTGCGAGTTGAACAGGTTCTCGACGACCAGGTTGCCGCCGAGGAGGGCTGGGATCGAGAGGCCGATGAGGGTGATCATGGGAAGGCTGGCGTTCCGGAAGAGGTGGCGCCGCAGGACGCGGGCCTCCGACAGGCCTTTTGCCCGAGCGAGCCGGATGTAGTCCTGCGCGAGCGCATCGAGGCCGGACGAGCGCATGTACCTCGAGTAGGCGGCGACGGCCGTGAGGGTGAGCGTGAGGATCGGAAGGAAGTTGGCCCGGACGGCGGTGATGTACGGGATGATCTTCTCGCTCTGGCTCGCCTCGGACGGGAACAGGTGGAACGAGATCGCGAGGAACCCGATGAGCAGGAGGCCGAGAAAGTTCTGCGGCATCGAGTAGCAGGTGAAGGCAAAGGCGGTGATCGACTGGTCGGCGACCGAGTTCCGCTTCACGGCCTGGAAGATCCCGAGCGGGATGGCGATGAGGATGCTCAGCAGGAGCGAGATGCCCGACAGCCACATGCTGTGCGGAGCGTTCTCGATGATGAGCGAGTCGACGGTCTGGTTGCTCTTGTAGGAGAAACCGAGGTTCCCGTGCAAGAGCGCCCACATGTACTTGAGGAACTGGACCCAGACGGGCTGGTCGTAACCCGCCTGCTTGTTGAACGCGTTGACGGCAGCCTGGCTCGCGCGATCGCCGAGCACGGCTCGCCCCGGGGAGGGGGCGATGATGTGGACGGCGAGGAAGGTGATGAACGCGATGCCGAGGATGACGATGAGCGAGGTGACGAACCGTCGGATGAGATATGCGGTCATCTCGTCAAGGCTCCGTGGGGGACGAACCCAGCAGGAGGGATGCTAGGCCCGGGGTGGTGACCGCCGGGCTTCACATCCCTCCTGCTGTGTCAGGGCTTAGCCCTTACTTCGTGTAGTACCAGTACTCGGGGCTGTACTGGTACTGCGAGGCGTCCTCGAAGGAGGCCGCGGGCCCGGAGAGCGACTTCTTCCAGGCGAAGATCAGGTCGGCGTTCGGCTGGAACAAGCCAGGCTGCAGCGAGGTGATCAGCCCTGCCTCGTGCTGCACGGCCGAGTTGCTGAGCGAGCTGACCGATGCCGTGATGGCCTTGTCGACCTGCGGGTTGCTGAAGCCGCCCTCGTCGAAGGAGCCAGTCGAGTTGAAGACCTCGTTCGTGGTCGGGTAGAGGCTGTTGGTGAAGCCACCGAAGTCCTCCATCGCCCACTGGTTGTCGTTCTTCGGGCTCGACGGGTCGGAGTAGTTCGAGATGATGTAGTTGAACGTCTTCGACACGAGGCTCATGGTGATCCCGACCTGCTTGGCGTTGGATGCCCACGCCTGGTCCTGCGCCTGGATCACGGCCGGCTGGTTCGAGTAGAAGAGGTTCCACGACAGCGGCGTTCCCGCCGGGATGCCGGCGCCGCACTCGTTCGAGCCGCTACCTGCCTTCTGGCACGTCGTCGTGCCGTTCGGCACGACCTTCCAGCCGTGCGACTGGAGCAGGGACTTCGCGGACGAGATGCTGAACGGATACGGGTTGGTGAGAGCGTTGCTCGGTGCGAACGGGCTCTTCGGGATCGCCGGGACGGGACCGTAGGCCTGGCCGGCGGCGCCGTCGAAGGCACCGGGCGACTGGATGACGGCCTGCTCGTCCTGCAGGTGAGCGAGCGCCTGGCGGATGTAGAGCTGGCCGATGATCTGAGCGAAGTGCCCCGTCTGGTCCTTGAAGTTGTAGTCGACGTACGACCACCCGAAGTCCGGGTAGCCCCACACGTTGTACCCGTCGGCCTTCAGCGTCGGGACCTGCTTCAGGTCCGTGAAGTCGACGAAGCCGACGTCGAGGTTGCCGGACCGGAGCTGGTTGAACTCCGCTTCGGTCGACGTGAACGGGACTTCCTGGAGGGTCGTGATGTGCGGCTTCACCGGCCCGGAGTAGTTCTCGTTCGCCACGAGCGTGTTGCCGTCATTCGACGGGTCGAACGACTTGATCTTGTAGGGACCGTCCACGGTCTGCCACAGCGGGTTGGACCCGTACGTCGAGAGGTCCTTCGACTGGGCGGCGAGGAACTTGTAGATCGCCTCGGCGTTGCTCAGCTGGCTCCACTTCGCCTGCGACATGACCGCACCGTTCGCGCTCGTCTTCGCCCAGGCGTGCGACGGGAGCGGGACGATGAGACCGAGCTGGTTCAGGAAGTCGAAGTTCTGGTTGTACGTCTTGTTGAGCGTCAAGATGAGCTTCGTCGGGCTCGGAGTGGAGATCTTCGTGATGAAGTCCGGGTAGAGGCCGGGGGTGTAGTTCCCGTAGTTCGCCGGGCTGATCTTCACAGCGGCCTTCGTCAACCAGATGTCGAAGGCCGCATCAGCCGAGGTGACCGGCTTGCCGTCGGACCACTTCCAGTTCGGGTTCAGCGTGATCGTGACGGTCTTGTTGTTGTTCGTGAACACCGGCGCCTTCGCGATGCTCTGCGAGAGGTCGATCGCGGGCTGGTCGCCCTTCGGGCCCCACCACATCGGGCGCCACATGTAGTTCTGGAACTGGTAGGCGGTGTAAACCGAGGAGTTGGCGGCCGGGGTCACCGGGAAGATCCAGTTCGGGCCGGCGCCGGGCGACTCGGCGATCGAGACGGTGCCGCCCATCTTCGGCGTGCCCTTCTGTGGCGGCAACTGGCCGTAGGCACCGGCCACCGTGGTGACGCCACCGTTGCTGGGGCCACCTCCTCCACTCTTGCCCGAGCCAGCGCTCGAGCCACAGGCGGCGAGGATGAGTGCGCCTCCTGCCACTACGACGGCGGCGCGTGCGCCCTTACTCAGTGCCCGCATGTGCGGCCCCCTCTCCGGGTCGTGAATGGGGATTGTCACGTAACCGTCATCTGGGCTACGCCGTTTCGTAAGATAACCCTTCCGGGACCCCCTGCCTAGGCGTAGGGCGTAATTTTTCCGAAGGATCCTGACTTTTCTGCTGAAAGTGCTGTTCGGCGTCACTTTTGTTGACGCGTCCCGTGGCTACGCGACCATCCCCGCGGCTGTGACACCCCCTCGGTATCGTCGTCACATGACTCCGCATGCTCCTCGCGAGCTCGGCGCGCTCGGTGCCGTCGATGCCGCCGCAGAGCCTGTCGTGTCGCTCGAGGCGCAGGCCGAGAGCCGGCGGCCGCGAGTTCGTCGTGCGACCGCCACCGCCCGCTTCGGGTCGTCGCGGCGGGAGAGCCACGACGCCACCGCGTTCTACGACCGGTTCGTCCACCCGGAAGTGTCTGCCGACACGGACATCGGTGCCTCCGATCGCCTCGACGTCATCTACCGGGGCGATTCCCGGGACATGCAGCGCGTCGCGTCCAAGTCGGTGGCACTGGTCGTGACCTCGCCCCCCTACTTCGCCGGCAAGGAGTACGAGGAGACCCTCGGGCACAACGGCGTCCCCGGCAGCTACTTCGAGTACCTCTCGTTGCTCGCCGCGGTGTTCGCGGAATGCAAGCGCGTGCTCGAGCCCGGGGGCCGGATCGCAGTCAACGTCGCGAACCTCGGGCGGCGCCCGTACCGGTCTCTCGCCGGTGACGTGACCACGATCCTCCAGGACCTCGGGCTCTTGATGCGCGGCGAGGTCGTTTGGTGGAAGGGACGGGCGGCCGGTGGCTCCTGTGCGTGGGGAACGTTCCAGCGGCCGGGCAACCCGGTGCTGCGCGACGTCACGGAGCGGGTCGTCATCGCGAGCAAGGGTCGATTCGAGCGCGCGCTCACGCCAAGCGAACGGCTCTCCCGTGGCCTTCCTTGTACACCGACGATCTCCCGCGACGAGTTCCTCGAGGCGACCACCGACCTGTGGGAGATCCCGCCGGAGAGCGCTCGGCGGGTGAACCATCCGGCGCCCTTCCCGGTCGAGCTGCCGCAGCGCCTCATAGGCCTGTTCACCTACGAGGGCGACGTCGTGCTCGACCCCTTCGTCGGCTCGGGCACGACCGGGGTGGCGGCCCTGCGTACCGGCCGTCATTACATCGGCTACGACACCGACGGCGCCTACTGTGAGCTCGCGACCGCCTGAAGCGAGAAGCGACGCGGCTGGGGCGCATGCCGGCGGCTGAGGCGCAGTCCGGAGGGGGGCTGTTCGGGAAAGCCGTGCAGGACGGAGTGCTGGCCACGGAGGCAGCCAGGGCGCTCCTCGAAGAGGTGGGCTTCCGTGAGGTCCGCTCCGAGGTGCGGCTTCCGGGGACAGGCCTCGAGCTCTCGTTCACCGGACGGGACGTGACCGGTGCCACATGGGCCTTCGACGTGTCCGGTGCGTTCACGGCGACTCGAGGAGGATTGCGGAGGGCGGACGCTCTGTGGAAGGCGATCGGGAAAGCCGCCGTCCTCCATTCGGTGCGACCGGAGCTCCCGCTCGTGCTGTTGACGACGGACGCTCCGGTCCGCGGCACCACCGGTCATCGGGCGCTGTCGGCCGTCCTCGGAGTGGGCCGTCCCGTCTTCGACGTCGTCGAGCTGCTCGACCCGGCTCAGCGGGCGAGATTGCGCTCCTACGCTTCGGGCGGGCGCAGCGCTGCGGCTCCTGCCTGAGCCCAGCCTTGCCCTCCGATCGCACGTTCGTCACCGAGCTCGCCACCGCGCTCGGCACGACGGGAGGCGACCTCGAGATCGTGCTCTGGTCGCTCGAGCCCCCGCCGTCCTTCCGGAACCTCGCCCCTCCGCAATGGTCGAAGCTGCGTGACCTGTTCACGGGCGGGCAGTTCGAGGACGACTTCCGAGCAGGCTTCGGCAACGGAAGGGCCTTCCTCGAGGCACCGGAGGCGCTGTCAGGCCGCGTGCCGCGGCTCGTCGAGTGGACGGGTGGCCGGCGCCCTCCCGGCGACGAGGTGATCCCCGCCGACCTGAGGATCGACCACGTGTACCTCGTCAGCTGCAAGTACCTGTCGAAGATCCTCCACAACGTGAGTCCCGCCCGGCTCGTGGACGGCCTGCTCTCGACGACGGGGGTCGCCGACACGAGGGACTGGTTCGTTCGAGTCGCGCCCGGCGAGTATCAAGCGCTCTATTCAGCCTGCGTCGAGGCGGGTGCGGACGATGCCGGCGTCGGTCTCCCCATGTTCGCCATGACGCTGGCGGGCGACGAGAGGCGCCGCCTCGAGCAATTCCTCCAGCCCGGTTGGCCGGCCGCAGCCGAACCCTTCTACAAGGAGATGTGCGCCGTCGTGTCCGCCGAGACGGCCAAGGCATGGCAGTCGCGCCTCAGCGCGGACAACGCCGAGGCGATGCTCCGGCGCCTCCTGCGGATCGGGTCGGCACCCTATTTCATCCTCGGCGCGAGCAGTCGGGGCTCAATGCGGCTGCGGATCGGGACGCCGTGGGACTGGCGACAGCAGTACCGGCTGCTCGACTTCGGAGTCGAAGCGCAGGCCGGCGGGCAACCCCGTGTCGGTTGGGCAGCCGCCTACGAGGTCCGTGCCTCGGGCGAGGAGCGGATCGTGAGCGGGCACGTGGAGATCCGGTGGAGCCACGGTCGTTTCTCAGGGCCGCCGGAGGCGAAGGTGTACCTCGACACGCCGCACGAGGCCGTACCCGGCTACCACCCGCTCTGAGCGCCTGATGAGCGGCGCCGGCGTTCACGGGCGCACCGTTCGAGCGGCGAGAATCGGGCCGTGACACGGATCGGGCTCGTCCTCGGGGCAGGTGGCGTCGTCGGCCAGGCGTTCCACTCGGGCGTCCTCGCGGCGCTCGAAGAGGTCACGGGCTTCGACCCGCGCGATGCGAAGCACATCGTCGGCACGTCGGCCGGCTCGGTGGCGGCAGCGTCTCTTCGTGCCGGGGTGTCGGCGACCGACCTCTACGCCCGGGCGACGGGCCGTCCCCTCACGCCGGCGGGGCGGGCGCTGCTCGAAGGGGCGCCGCCTACTCCTCTCAGCCGATCAGTTGCCGCGCCGCCGGCGAGCACGCGCATCGGGCCTTCATCCCCCGAGCTGCTCGGCCGCGTCCTCTCGCGCCGACTCAGCGCTCGTGCCACGGCCCTCGCCGTCACCGCGCTCCTGCCGGAGGGTCGCCGCGACACGGCGGACTGGTTCCGAGGCTTCGACGCGTGGTTCGGCGAGGGAGGCTGGCCGGCGACGGGTGGCCGACACCTGTGGATCTGCGCCCTCGACCTGTCGAGCGGTCGCCGCGTGGTGTTCGGCCGGGACCCTTCTCCGACCGCATCGGTGTCGCAGGCGGTGCAGGCCTCCTGCGCCATCCCGGCGCTGTTCCGGCCGGTGCTCATCGATGGCCGCAGGTATGTCGACGGTGGGGTCCACTCCCCGACGAACGCCGACCTCCTCGCGGGCGAGCGACTCGACGCCATCGTCGTGAGCTCGCCGATGTCGGCTGCGCGCCTTCGCGGCGGGCCGGTCCTCTCGGTCGACAGGCTTCGCCTCGCCACTCGGCTTCCAGCGCGCCGCGCCCTGCTCCACGAGGTACGAGAGCTCGGCGCCTTCGGAGTCCCCGTTCTCGTCTTCGAGCCGACGACGGAGGTCCTCGACGAGATGGGGCTCCAGCCGATGGACTTCCGGCGGCGAGCGCCGGTGGCAGAAGCCGCCCTCTCCGCCGCCCGCGTCGTCATCGACGGGCCGGAGGGACGCGAGGTTGGCAGGCTGCTCCGCCGGAGCCGATCGAGCTGATCGGACATTCAAATTCCTCTCCCGGCTGAGTACGATGCCGGCGTCGAAAGCGGCGTCGACGTGGAACGTCATTGGGGGCACCGGGAGGTCACGATGGCAGAAGCCGTGTCAGTCCAGGGAAGTGGACAGGCAGGCACCGGGGCGGAGGAGTCTGAGCTCCAGGGCTTCGGATACAGGCAGGAGCTTCGCAGGACGCTGAGCTTCTTCTCGAACTTCGCACCTGAAGAGCGCGGCCGGCCCGATCGAGCCCGGCTCACCGGTCGTGGAGCCGGTTCTCGCCGGCTCGCCGGCCGGAGCGGGGGCCGGGACCGCGCTCGCCATGGAGGTGTCGCCCGAGGGTCGGTGACAGCGCTCCCCACGAAGAGGGCAGCGGCCCGGAGCGCGGCTGCACCCCGGAACAGAGGGCTTCGAACTGACGTCAGAGGATCGCAGAGGCCAGCTCGCGGTACTCGTCGAGCGGGAAGCCGCCGCTGTGGTCGCGTACCACCTGGATGCAGACGTGATCAGCGCCGGCGTCGAGGTGCTCTCGCAGCCGCGCCGCAACCGACTCGGGTGTGCCCCAGGGGATGAGGGCGTCCACCAGGCGGTCGCTACCGCTGCTTTGCAGGTCGTCGACGGCCCACCCGAGGTCGATCAAGTTGTTCGCGTAATTGGGCAGCCGCAAGTAGCCGGACGTGTAGGAACGAGCGGCTGCTCGTGCGGCCCCGGGATCCGCCTCGAGCACCACGGCAACCTCAGTGGCGATCACCGGATCCGGCCCGAGCACCTCCCGCGCTCGCAGCGTGTGCTCGACCGGTACGAAGTAGGGATGGGCGCCGATCGAGCGCTCGCCTGCCAGGCGGAGCATCTTCCGGCCGAGCGCTGCCAATATCCGGCGGCCGGCCGGGACGGGCACGGGTGCCGAGTCCAGCCCGTCGAGGAACTCTGACACCTTCTCGAGGGGCCTCTCGTAATGCCCGCCCTTCGCCTCGACGACCGGCGCGTGGCTCGCACCGATGCCGAGAAGGAACCGGTCTCCGAGCCCGGCGACCTCCTCGCCCACGCTGGTGGGCTCGTTCGGCCAAACCGACAGGATGCCCGAAGCGACGACCACCCGTTCGGTGGCATCGATCAGCTCTCTGAAGCGACGATGGAGGCCGGCGTCGAAGCCGCCGGACAGCCAGAACGAGCGATACCCGAGGCGCTCCATCTCGTAGGCGACTGCGGCGAGCGGCGTCGTCTCGCTCCGCCACGAGCCGCTCCACCAGATGCCGAAGCGCCCGAGCTGGATCCGACCGTTCTCCATCTCCATGTCAGAAGCGCTGCTCGACCAGCACCTCGGCGATCTGGATCGCATTGAGCGCCGCACCCTTGCGCAGGTTGTCCCCGACGACGAACAGGGAGAGCCCGCGGTCCTCGGGGACCGTCGGGTCACGCCGTATGCGACCGACGAGCGAGAGGTCCCCGCCGGCTGCGCCGAGCGGCGTCGGCATGTCCGACAGCGCCACCCCGGGGGCGGCGGCGAGCACAGCGACCGCGTCGTCGATGCCGACGGCACGTTCGAATTCGAGGTTCAGCGCCGCGCCGTGGCCCGTGAAGACGGGCACCCGTACGCACGTACAGGAGAGCTTGAGGTCAGCGAGCTCGAGGATCTTGCGGCACTCGTTGCGGTACTTCTGCTCCTCGGTCGTCTCGCCCGACCCGTCCTGCACGATCCGGCCGGCGACCGGCAGCACGTTGAAGGCGATCGGCCCGGGGAACACGGACGGCTCCGGATACTCGAGCGCGTCGCCGTCGAAGGTCAGCGCCGAGGCAGCAGAGCCGACCTTCTGCACCTGCTCGTCGAGCTCGGCCACGCCGGCGAGCCCGGCACCGGAGACGGCCTGGTAGGTCGCCACGACGGCGCGTCGGAGGCCGCCGAGGTCGTGCAGCGGCTTCAGCACCGGTATCGCCACCATCGTCGTGCAGTTGGGGTTGCCGACGATGCCCTTCGGGATCGAGGAGAGGGCGTGCGCGTTCGCTTCCGGCACGACGAGCGGCACGTCCGGGTCCATCCGCCAGGCGGAGGAGTTGTCCACGACGATGGCCCCGGCTGCCGCCACCTTCGGTGCGTACACCTTCGACGCAGGCGCTCCGCACGAGAACAACGCGATGTCGAGACCGGTGAAGTCGGCCGTCTCCATGTCCTCGACGGCGACCTGGCCGTCCTTCCAAGGGAGGGATCGGCCGGCCGACCTCGCCGAGGCGAAGAAACGCACCTCCGAGCACGGGAACGCCCGCTCCGCGAGGAGGGCACGCATCACACCGCCGACCTGGCCGGTGGCGCCGAAGACGCCGATACGCACGCTCTTCATGAAGGAAGTCTACGAGTGAGCCGACCCCAGCTCGAACGCACGGTGGAGCACCTGGACCGCTCGTTCCGCCACCGCCGAGCGCACCATGCACGAGATGCGGATGGGGGAGGTCGAGATCATCTCGATGTTGATGCCCTCGGCGGCGAGCGTCTCGAACATCGTCGCCGTGACCCCCGGGTGCGTCTTCATGCCGGCACCGACGAGGGACACCATCGCGACGTCCTCGTCCGTCACGACCTCGGCGGCGCTGAGCTCCTCGAGCATCGACTCGGCGACCTCGCGGCTCGCAGCGACGTCGTCGAGCGGGACCGTGAAGGAGATGTCGGTCGTGCCGGCGTGAGAGATGTTCTGCACGATCATGTCGACGTTGATCGAGCGATCCGCCAGGTGCCGGAACAGGGACGCCGCGATGCCCGGCCGGTCGGCGACGCCGGCGAGGGTGATCTTCGCCTGGGACGTGTCGTGCGTCACGGCAGAGACGACGGGCTGTTCCATGGAGGGGTCCTCCTCGGTGATGACCGTGCCCGGCTCCCAGGTGAAGCTCGACCTGACGAGAAGCGGCACGTGGTGGTTGCGGGCGAATTCGACCGAGCGGAGCGCGAGCACCCGCCCTCCGGTGGCGGCGATCTCGAGCATCTCCTCGAAGGAGATCCGCGGGAGCTTGCGGGCGTCCGGCACGAGGCGGGGGTCGGCGGAGAAGACGCCTGAGACGTCGGTGTAGATCTCGCACCGGTCGGCCCCGAGGGCGGCCGCGAGGGCGACAGCCGTCGTGTCGGAGCCGCCCCGGCCGAGCGTCGTGATGTCGCGGGTCGACGAGACGCCCTGGAACCCGGCCACGACCGGCACCACCGCCTCGGCGAGCGCGGCGCGGAGGCGGTCCCCCTTCACCTCGAGGATCCGGGCCTTCGTGTGGATCGTGTCCGTGATGATCCCGGCCTGGCTCCCGGTGAACGATGCGGCGGCGACGCCGCGCTCGGCCAGCGCCATGCAGAGGAGGGCCATCGAGATCCGCTCCCCCGAGGTGAGCAGCATGTCGAGCTCGCGTCCCGGGCGCGTCCTCGACACCTGCTCAGCGAGGTGGAGCAGGTCGTCCGTGGCCTTGCCCATGGCGCTCACCACCACCACGACGTCGTCGCCCGCGCGCCGCGTCCGGGCGATGTGATCGGCGACGGCGCGTATCCGATCGGCGTCCGCCACCGAGGTGCCGCCGAACTTCTGGACGACGAGGGTCACGGCCGCCAAAGCTAGTGGGCGGCACACTCGGGACCGGGTGCCCGCGACGAGCCCGGGGACGATTCCGGCATGGTTCGCGCCTCAGGTACTCTGTCGCGCCGTGCCCACAGAGAAACGAGCCCGACAGCGCGCGGCCCGCTACGAGAAGCAAGCCCAGCTACAGCGCCAGCGCAAACGGCGGCAGATGATGCGCCGTGCTGCCAGCCTCGTCATTCTCGCCGCGCTGATCGTCCTCGTCGTCGTCCTCGTCTCGACAGGTGGCTCGCCGAAGAAGAAGCTGGCGGGCAAGGGCACCACAACGACCAGCGGCCCGACGACGACGACGACCGCCCCCGGGACACCTCCGTCCGCCCCGCCCCAGACGGGAGGCACGTTGTCCGCCTGGGCCTGCCCGAAGACGAACGGGACGTCGCCGCACATCCTGCACTTCCCGAAGACACAGCCGCCTATGTGCATCGACCCCTCGAAGACCTACACTGCGACGCTGACGACGACCGAGGGCACGATCAGGTTCACCCTCGACACGAAGCACACGCCGGAGACCGCCAACAACTTCGTGGTGCTGTCGCTGTACCACTACTACGACGGCACCAGCATCGACCGCATCGACCCGAGCATCCAGATCGAGCAGACCGGCTCGCCGTCCACCCAGAACATCGCCGACCCCGGCCCCGGCTATACGATCAAAGACGAGGGATCGCACTACAAGTACCAGCCAGGTGATGTCGTGATGGCCCGGTCCAGTGCGCCGAACAGCGGCGCAGCCCAGTACTTCTTCGTCTACGGGACGAAGGCCTCGGTGCTCGACAGCCAGGGCACCTACGTCACGTTCGGCCACCTGACCGGCAACAGCCTCTCGGTCCTGCAGAAGATCGCCGCTCTCTACGAGCCGTGCCCCGCGTCCGACACCACCTGCCTCGGTGGCGCACCGAAGTCCGTCGTCCTCATCCACAAGGTCACGATCACAGCGTCATAAGCCCGGTAGTCCTGCGAGAACGGAGTTCCCACCATGACCATCGAGTGCCCGGCAGCGGACGGCTCATCGGAGAAGCGCCAGAACTTCTCCCAGCCACCTCCGATGTGCATCGACCTCACCAAGCGCTACACCGCCGAGATGGTCACGACGAAGGGCACGATGTCCTTCTCACTCGATGCGCTCGGAGCGCCCCGGACGGCGAACAACTTCGTCTTCCTCGCCCGGTACCACTACTTCGAGGGGATCTTCTTCCACCGGGTGATCCCGAGCTTCGTGATCCAGGGGGGCGATCCGGAGGGGACAGGTGCGGGCGGTCCCGGGTACCGTTTCGAGGACGAGCTGCCGAAGGCGGGACGTTACGAGATCGGCTCGCTCGCCATGGCGAACGCCGGGCCGAACACGAACGGCAGCCAGTTCTTCGTCATATCCGGTCCCGACGGGGTCCGGCTTCCTCCGCAGTACTCGCTCTTCGGGCAGCTCGTGTCGGGCCGTGACGTCCTCGCTTCCATCGATGCCGTCGGCTCGTCCTCCGGGCGGCCGAGCGAGCGCGTGGTGATCGAGTCGGTCACGATCAGCGAAGCCGACTGAGCGCCTCTCGGCTAGGCCGGCAGCGCCCCGAGCCCCACCACCTTGCCGTCGAGGTAGATCGTCACGTCCTTCGCGGCGGCACCGGCTGCGCGCCAGCTCCCGTCCCGCTCACGCAGGAGCGCCGTTCGTTCCGGGATGCCCGCCACCGCCACACCGACAGGCGCGAGCTCCAGCGTTCGCCAGAGCAGGTGGCTCCCTCCCGGATGGTGGTGCGGCGCCACCGCCAGCTGCTCGACGAGCCCGAGCCCGACCGTGAAGGCGCCTCCGCGTGGGTCGATCATCGGGTCGCACAGGACCATGGCACCGGCTGACGACCCCGCCACGACGGCGCCGCCGCGCCAGGCGGTGACGAGGGCGTCGAAGAGAGGCGACCCCTTCAGCACCGACCGGAGGTGCAGCGGCGACCCACCGGCCAGGTACACGAAGCGCGACTGGGCCACCACGAGCACGTTCTCCGCCTCGAGCGCATCGGTGTGGCGGAGGACCATGAGCGGCCGGACGCTCGCTCCGAGATGTGCGAACCACCGCTCTGCCCACGCCACGGCCTTGTCCGGTCGCTGGTAGGCGGCCGCGGTGGGGAGGACGAGCACCTCCGTCCCGCCGGAGCGCTCGAGCAGCTCGGCGTCGAACTCCGCCCCTTCGCTCCATTCGCCGCCGCCGACGAGCGCGAGCAGGCCGGTCGATGCCGAAGTCCCCTCCATCACGTACCCTCCGTCACGTACGCCGATCCCCGCCGGCCGACACCGGGCCGATCTTCGGGGGCGGAGCGAGGTATGTGGCCTTCGACGGGTCACTCGTGGCGCCGTCCGGCCATTCGAGCACCCAGGTGCCGCCCTTCGCGGCGTCCGGCCGCTCGCCGAGGTCGACGCCTCCACGGGCCAGGCACTCGAGCACACCCCACATGACGTCGCCGTGCGTGCAGGCGGCGATCGTCTCCTCGCGGGAGCCGATGCCGATCAAGCGGTAGGCGTCCTCGACGTCGGCGCCCTCGTCGAGCCAGTCCACGACCTCGATGCCGACCCCGAGCTTGGCTGCGAGCGGCTCCACGGTCTGCACGCAGCGGACGGCGGGGCTCGACAGCACGCGGACGGGAGCGTCGTCGGCCTCGGCTATCCGGAGCGCGATGTGCTCGGCCTGGCTCCGCCCGGCGGGCGTCAGCGGGCGGTCGCGGTCCGGCCCCGGGAACTTGTACCGATCGCCTGCCTTGGCGTGCCGCACGAGGTAAGCGCGAGGCATGGCCTCTAACTTGCCACGCCCGAGACACCGATGGCGTGACCGATCCCGTACGTCACGCCCCCTGCAACGGCACAGATGAGGAGCTGCCTGATGGCGGACCACCACCAGTTCCTTCCTGTGAACACCGAAAGGAGGCCGCCGACGACGAGCGCCGCGACGGCAGTCGCGACCACGGCGGCGATCACGGCGGTGCCGCCTGACCCGGTGAGGAACGGCACGAGCGGCACGATCGCACCGACCGAGAACGTCGCGAACGACGACGCTGCAGCCGCGATCGGCTGTCCGAGCGAGTCCGGGTTCACGCCGAGCTCCTCGCGCGCGTGGGTCTCGAGCGCGAGCTTCGGGTCGGCCATCATCTCGTCGGCGAGGCGGCTCGCGAGCTCGGCGGGGATGCCGCGGCTCTCGTAGAGGTGGACGAGCTCCCGGTGCTCGCTCTTCGGGTGCCGCTCGATCTCGCGGCGCTCGATCTCGATCTCGCGGAGGAACAGCTCCTTCTGGGCGCGCATGGAGATGTACTCGCCTGCGGCCATGGAGAAGGCGCCACCGAGCAGCCCCGCCAAGCCCGCCAGGCGGATGACGGCGTTGGAGGGGTTGGCACCGGCGAGGCCGAGGATGAGTGAGACGTTCGAGACGAGACCGTCGCTCACGCCGAAGACGGCTGCCCTGGCGCTGCCGCCCTGGATGTCCCGGTGGTGGTGTTCGAACTGGCTCCGGCGGGCGGCATCTGCCCGACCGCTCTCCCGGGCCGCAGTGCGGGCGGTCTTCGTCTGCGCCATGACCAATGGTCTACCTTGCCGGGCGCCCCGAGTGCTCAGCGTGGCGGCGGAGCGGTCGTTGATGCCGGGCGGCGGCACCGGACCCGTACACTGACCGCAACTTATGAACACCACCACGGCACGCGAGCAGCTCCGCGACGTCGTGCTGGCGAGGGGCTACGAGCGGCGCGAGCAGGCGTTCGCCCTGTCGTCGGGTGGTACGAGCCACGACTACGTCGACCTCCGGCGCGCTGTCGGCAGGGGACCGGACCTCGAGCTCGCCGCCCGTTCGGTCGCGGCGTCCCTGGCTGCAGCGGGCATCGAGTTCGACGCCATCGGCGGCATGACCATGGGAGCCGACCCGGTTGCCCACGCCGTCGCCATGCTCACCGGTAGCTCCTGGTACTCCGTGCGCAAGGCGGAGAAGGAGCACGGGACAGGCCGGCGGATCGAGGGCGTGGAGGTGGCCGCTGGCACGAAGGCGGTGGTGTTCGAGGACACGGTGTCGACCGGGCGGTCGCTGCTCGAGGCGCTCTGTGTCGTCGAGTCGACGGGTGCCCGGGTGGTCGCCCTCTGCACGATGCTCGATCGCGGCGAGGGACTGGCGGCGAAGCTCGAGGAGCGCGGGATCGACGTCCCGTTCGTGCGGGTGCTCACCTACCGCGACCTCGGCATAGAACCCTTGTAACTGAGGGAGCCCTGGCCGGTGGATCTGCTCGACTGGATCATCATCCTGCTCGTGGTCGCGGCCGCGATCCACGGGCTGCGACTCGGCGCCGCCGTCCAGATCCTGTCGTTCGCCGGCGCCATCGTCGGGCTCGTGATCGGCGTCGTGCTCGTCTCAGCGATCGCGCCGCACCTCCATACGAACTTCACGAAGACGTTCGTGTCGCTCCTCCTCCTGCTGCTCCCGTGCGGGATCTTCGGAGGCGTCGGAAGGCAGCTCGGTGCCAGATTGTGGGGCAAGATCCGCGGCCACGCCATCGCCCACCTCGACGCCGCCGCCGGAGCCGCCATCGCCATGGCGGGCACGCTCGTCTTCGTCTGGATCCTGGCGTCGGTGATGGTCAACTCGCCCGTCCCCACGATCTCGAGCCAGATCGAGAACTCCTCCATCATCGAGGGCGTCGCGAACGTCATGCCACCGATCCCGCAGGAGCTGTCCTCGATCGAGCGGCTGCTCTCAGCCGACGGGTTCCCGCTCGTGCTCACACAGATCGGGCCCGTGACGCCGGTGAAGCTTCCTCCCCAGGCGACGGTGCGTGCAGCAGTCGAGAAGGTCGGCATGTCCACGGTGCAGGTCACGGCCTTTGGTTGCGGTGCGGGACTGCTCGTCGAGAAGGGGTCGGGCTTCGTGGTGGCACCCGGCCTCGTCGTGACGAACGCGCACGTCGTCGCCGGCTCGAACCGGGTGGTCGTCTCCGACGAGGCGGGATACCACAACGCCTACCCCGTCCTCTTCGACCCGAAGTACGACATCGCAGTGCTGCGGGTGAGCCAGCTGTCCGACCCTCCGCTGCACCTCGACCCGACGTACGTGAACCGCGGGGTCGACGCCGTCGTGCTCGGATACCCGCTCGGCCGGCCGAGCCTGAACGCGCAGCCGGCGGGCGTGCTGACGCGCATCGATGCCACCGGTTACGACATCTACGGGAACCAGCTGACCACGCGGTGGATGTACGAGATCCAGTCCCTCGTCAGGCAGGGGAACTCGGGTGGGCCGCTCGTCGAGCCGAACGGCACCGTGATCGGCGTGGTCTTCTCGCGCCAGTCCGACAACGACCACATCGGTTACGCACTCGCGTCACCCGGTGTGCTGAGTCGCGTCGTCCAGGCGGAGCACGAGCCGATCGGCCATCACGCCGGGACGCAGAGCTGCCTGTCGAATGGCTGAAGCGTCGGACATGATGTCCCCGTGAGCCTACGGATCGAGGACTACGGGATCATCGGTGACACCCAGACCTGCGCGCTCGTCGGGCGGGATGGATCCATCGACTGGTGCTGCCTGCCGCGCTTCGACTCGGCGGCGCTCTTCGCGTCGCTGCTCGGCGACGAGCGGCACGGGTACTGGCGGATCGCACCGGTCGCCAGCCCGAAGCCCGGCACCGGGCCGCCGTTGCTGGCGACGAGGCGTCAGTACCGGGGGGACTCGCTCGTGCTCGAGTCGACCTGGGAGCTCCCGGAGGGGACGGTGCGCCTCACCGACTGCATGCCGGTGAGGGAGGACCATCCCGAGATCGTCCGGATGGTCGAGTGCCTGTCGGGCGAGGTTCAGATGCGCACGGATCTCGTCATCCGCTTCGAGTACGGCACGGCCATCCCGTGGGTCCGGCACCTCGACGGCGTTCTCTCGGCGATCGCCGGCCCGGACGGGGTCGCGCTCTGGACGCCGGTGCACACCCACGGCGAGGACATGTCGACGGTGGCGACCTTCACCATCCGGGAAGGTCAGCGCGTCCCCTTCAGCCTCACGTACTTCCAATCGAACGCGCAGATGCCGCGGCCGATCGACGCGGTCTACGCGATCGAGCACACGGCGGCCTACTGGGACGCCTGGGCCGCCATGGACCACATCGACCTGACGGAGTGGAAGGACGCCGTCCTGCGCTCACTCATCACGCTGAAAGCGCTCACGTACGCGCCGACGGGCGGGATCATCGCCGCCGCCACGACGTCCCTGCCGGAGAGCCTCGGCGGGAGCCGGAACTGGGACTACCGGTACTCCTGGCTGCGCGACGCCACGCTGACCCTGTCGGCGCTGATGGTCGCGGGCTACAGCGACGAGGCCCAGGCCTGGCGGGACTGGCTGCTCCGTGCGGTCGCGGGCGAGCCGTCGAAGCTCCAGATCATGTACGGCCCGGCCGGTGAGCGGACCCTGCTCGAGCGCGAGCTCGACTGGCTCCCGGGGTACGAGAGGTCCACTCCTGTGCGCGTCGGCAACGCGGCGGCTGGGCAGTTCCAGCTCGACGTGTACGGCGAGGTGATGGCCGCGCTCCACGAAGGGCGCCGGCTCGATCTCGAGAGCAATGGTCCTGCCTGGGAACTCGAGCTCGCGATCATGGACTTCCTCGAAGGGGCCTGGAAGGAGCCCGACGACGGCATCTGGGAGGTTCGGGGTCCCCGCCGCCACTTCACGCACTCGAAGGTGATGGCGTGGCAGGCAGTCGACAGCGTCGTGAAGGACGTCGAGGAGTTCGACCTCGTGGGGCCGATCGACCGCTGGCGGTCGCTGCGGGACGACATCCATCGGGAGGTGTGCGAGAAAGGGTACGACGCCGACCGCAAGACGTTCACCCAGTACTACGGCTCGAAGGAGCTCGACGCCAGCACGCTCATGATCCCTCTCGTCGGGTTCCTCCCCCCGAACGACGAGCGGGTCGTGGGCACGGTCGACGCCATACAGCGTGAGCTCACCCACGACGGCTTCGTGCTCCGCTACGACTCGAGCAAGTCCGAGCACGTCGACGGCCTCACCGGGCGGGAGGGCGCATTCCTCGCCTGCTCGTTCTGGATGGCCGACGACCTCCATCTCATCGGGAGGCACAAGGAGGCGGTCGAGCTCTTCGAGCGCCTCCTCTCCCTGAGGAACGACCTCGGGCTCCTCTCCGAGGAGTACGACCCCGTGACAGATCGCCAGGTCGGCAACTTCCCGCAGGCCTTCAGCCACGTCTCGCTCGTCAACACGGCCGCCGGGCTCTCGGGCGCCGGCATGGTGCACCCGGTGAGCCACGCGGCTCGGATCGCGGGCGTGAGGCCGGAGCGGCACCAGTTGCCGCGCCGTTCCTACCCGCACCGCCTCCTGCGCAAGGCCATGCACCACTGACCGCGCCGCGCGTCGACGCACCATCACGCAACACTGACAAGGAGTCCACTGTGAAAGCCATCACCGTCGTGCCGGGCAAGGCTTCCTCGACCGCCCTCGAGAACTTGGACGAACCGGCCGCGTCCGCCGGCAGCGTGCTCGTCGAGACGATCGCCGTCGGCATCTGCGGGACCGACCTCGAGATCGTGGGGGGCGAGTACGGCTGGGCGCCGGAGGGTCACGAGCGCCTCGTCCTCGGCCACGAGTCGATCGGTCGAGTCGTCGAAGCACCGGCTGGCAGTGGTCTCGCCGCAGGTGACTTCGTCGTCGGGATCGTGCGGCGCCCCGACCCTGTGCCCTGCTACAACTGCGCCGCCGGCGAGTGGGACTTCTGCAGGAACGGCCAGTACACCGAGCACGGCATCAAGTCCCTCGACGGCTTCATGCGCGAGCGGTACCGCGCCGAGCCGGACGCGCTCGTGAAAGTGGACCCGGATCTCGGCGAGCTCGCGGTGCTGCTCGAGCCGACGAGCGTGGTCGCGAAGGCCTGGGAACAGGCGGAGCTGGTCGGGCGCCGGGCGACCTGGCACCCGAAGACGGCGGTGATCACCGGGGCCGGCCCGATCGGGTTGCTGGCGGCGCTCATCGGTGTGCAGAAGGACCTCGACGTCCACGTGTTCGACCAGATGACCGAGGGCCTGAAGCCGGACCTCGTGCATGAGGTCGGAGCCACCTACCACACCGGGCCGATCGAGCAGTCCGTCGATGACCCGGACATGATCCTCGAGTGCACCGGGGTGCCGGCCCTCGTCTTCGACGCGATCGAGCACATCGGAACGGGAGGTGTCGTCTGCCTGACCGGTGTCTCGCCGACGGGCCGCAACCTCGCCATCGATGCGGGGCTCGTGAACCGGTCCATGGTGCTCGCGAACGAGGGCGTGGTCGGCTCCGTGAACGCGAACCGCCGCCATTACCAGGCGGCAGCCGACGCCCTCGCCGCCGCCTCGGCGGACTGGCTCGGCAAGCTGATCACACGGAAGGTCCCGATCGACGACTTCCAGCAGGCCTTCGAGCGCAGGCCCGACGACGTGAAGGTCGTGCTGCAGGTGTCCGGGTGAGCGCTCCACGATGACGGCCACCCGCATCGCCGACGGCGTCATCGAGATCGACACCCTCCTCGGAGGCTGGGAGCGGATGACGGCGGGGTACCTGATGGAAGGCCCCCGGCCCGTGCTCGTGGAGACCGGCAGCCAGAGCTCTGTCGAGACCCTGATCGCCGCCCTGGCCGATCTCGGCGTATCGCCGGACGACCTCGCCGGTGTGGCCGTCACCCACATCCACCTCGACCACGCCGGCGGCGTCGGCGACATCGCTCGGGCGTTCCCGAGCGCGACCGTGTACGTGCACGAGAAAGGCGCGCGCCACCTCGCGGATCCGTCCCGGCTCGTCGACTCCGCCGCCCGCGTCTACGGCCCGTTGCTCGACTCGCTCTACGGACGCCTCGACCCGACCCCGCCCGAGCGCCTCCACGTCCTTGCCGACAAGGAGGAGATCGAGCTCGGCGGTGGACGCACGCTGCGCGCGATCGACTCGCCTGGTCACGCCAAGCACCACCTCGGCCTGCTCGACTCTGCGTCCGGCGTGCTCTTCGCGGGCGACGCCGTCGGTGTGCGTCTGCCGGACGGCGGCGTGCTCCGGCCGGCTACGCCGCCACCGGACTTCGACCTCGAGCAGGCGCTCGAATCGCTGCGCAAATTCGCAGAGCACGAGCCGTCGGGCATCGCGCTCGCCCACTACGGCCTCGTGCCGTTGCCGCCGCAGGACCTGCTCGCCGAGGCGGCAGGCACGCTGAGCGCCTGGGCAGAGGTCGCGACGAAGGCATGGCGTGAGGGGACGGACATCGCAGGGGCGCTGGGCGAGCGTTTCTCGGGGGATGTCGCCGGGATCGCGCCCGAGCACCGCGAAAAGCTCGAAACGCTCAACGGCATCCACTCGAACGCCGCCGGCCTCAAGCGCTGGCTGGAGCAGAAGGCCACGACAGCACCTTCCGCCTGAGGTTGCGGCCTACGCCTGCGTACCCTTTCGGCCGTTGAGCCTGGCGAACATCGACCTCTGCGCCTTGTAGAGCTTGGGGAGCTCTGCGTAGAGCTGGTCGTACACCGCCCGGTTCGCCGGGTCGGGCCGGAACACCCGTTCCACCCCCACGAGCTCCGACACCTCCTCCGCCCGGACCACCCCGAGCGCCATCCCGGCGAAGACCGCCGCACCGCGAAGGTTCGCGTGCAGCGGGAGTCCGACCCTCTCGATCGTGCGGTCCATGACATCCGCGTGCACCTGGCACCACAGGTCCGACTGGGCGCCCCCGCCGATGATCCGCAGCGGGTCGAGGCGCCTGCCGGCGAAGGACTCGACGGCCTCGTGGAGCCAGCGGTCGTTGTACGCCACGCCCTCGAGGACCGAGCGTGCGAGGTCCGCTCGCGTCGCGTTGATGGACACGTTGTGGAAGCCGCCACGTGCCCGGCGGTCATCGACCGGCGAGCGCTCGCCGTTCAACCACGGCGTGAACACCACCCTGCCCGAGCCGGGGGTGGCCCCCGCTGCGACCTCGAGCACCTCCTCGTAGGCAGCTCCCGGGAAGACGCGGTCGCGGAGCCACTGCAGGCAGAGGCC